>NZ_JAVRCI010000136.1:0-10913 GCF_034530835.1 Nostoc sp. DedQUE12b
TTCCGACAATTCCCCAAATAGAAACTGCGGCAGCCACAGGCACATGCAGAACCACTCAACCTGGTGGGTGTATGAATAAAGCACTAAAAGATAATGCTGCTGATATTACCAATAATAGCAATACAAATTCAGCTAATATTTTAGACGCTGTAAACACTGGTCTGAATGGTGCATTACTAACAGGGCAGCAAACAATATTATCAAGATTGGGTGATCAGTTGCCTGGTGGCATTGGTGGCAAGTTGTCGCGCTTTGCTGATTGGATGCATTTAGATAGAGTACTAAATGTGATGATACTTGGTGCGACCATACACAACGCTTTGATGTTGTCCAACGACATCGGACAAACTTTTGTTGGGATCATCAACAATGTATTGCAGTTAATTGGACTAAAAAAAGAGGATGGCAGTACTTTTGATATTGGCTCTGTAATTAGTAGCTCCATTGAAAATTTAATCAAGGAAACAATAGGAGCCGAAAATTACACAAATTTAACAACAGCTTGGGCTAAAGCTAACCATATATACCAGGCAAGTACAAATATCCTTAATAGCTTTCAAAGTCTGACCTCAACCGTTTTCAGTGGATTGGAATTAGTAGCAGGTCAAACTGGCAAAATTGGCAACCCATTAAGAGCAAGTGGGGAAGTTTTAGAATCAGCTTATCAGTGGATGAACCCACAACCAAAAATTAATCGTGTTACTAACTTTTTAGAAAGACTGCAAAACGGTGCATCAACCATTCAACAAGTTACTCAAGTACCCCTAGACACAATCAATGCTATTACGGAGTTGCAAACCGCTAACACAGAATTTTTTAAAGCAACCAAAGAAGATGACAAGCCAGAAAATAAATCTCCTATTGTCCCTGAACCTGACAAATTAGCAGCAGATAAAACAACTGCCAAAATTGCATCTAAAGGACTTGAATTATTAGACATTGATTTGGAGGCTGATGAATAATGGCATTACCTCCTGATTTTAATAACTGGGAACACCTGCAAGATATGCTCAAGCTTTACCACAATAAACTAGTAAAGCAATACTTTAAAAATCAAGCAGACGATGATATTTCAAGCCCCAAACCAGCACTAAAAAAAGCTTGTCTAATAGACGATAACGATACTGTAGCGATGACCCAGTTGCGTTTATGGTTATTTGAAATTACTGTAGGTCACGCTCAATCTTTACAAGCTCCTATTTATGGAATTCCTGTACAGGAGCTACAAAGAGAATCTAAATTCAGGCCACAAATTAAACTTTATTTCAAAGAACCATACAATTTTGAAAAACACGGTAATGGTACAGAGCAGGTACGTGGTGAAATTGGTTTTAGGATCATGAATAAAACTGCTGATACCATCTCAAGGACTGACGCTGTTGAATATGCCCGTGAAATCAAAGCAGAGTTTGCTACACCTCCACTAATTTGGAAGAAAGGTAAATATAAATGCACTTATCTAGATTTAGACAATGGGTTTGATTTGCGCTTGCTGTGTTTATCTAAAGCTGAGGGTGAATCTACGGTTAAGTCAGTTTTAAAAATATTAGACAAGACTTACAGTGATAATAATTTTCAATTTATAGAAAACATTAAAGAATTTCCCACCAATCCAGGCACACATCGAGTTTATGGCAGGACAGTTAAGAAATTTAGGCAACGTCCAACGGCGGAGGTGAAATTTACACACGCTCAACTACTTATTCCTGGACAAGTCAAGCCCGTTAATCTGGTAGGACTTAACGGACGACTCAGAAGTGCCATCGAAAACGTGACCGCTCCATAAGGCTTTTAATTCTTCGTAATTCTTTTTCGGAAAGTTAACTTGTCACTGGTTTAATTCTTGCTAAAACACGGTGCTAGTTTGGATTGAGCTAAGTAGTCAAGTTGTAGGATTTTAGACAAGATGGGAAGATATAATGATATTCGGCGCGGAAAGGAGCTAAACGAAGCTTTAATCAAACTACGCGCATGGGAAGATAAGTCACGATCAGAAAAGCAAACATTGTACAAGTCACAACGTGGTAACTCGGTAAGAGTCAAGGCTAACCGTGTTAAAGGTTATGTAGAATCTTTTGGACTCGCAGGGCGCATTTATCTCCCGGTAAAATTGCTTTCAGCGACTCAAACAACTAACACCACACTAATAGGTACAGTTCGAGATGCAGCGGCAACTACTGGTAGAACTGTTGCTGTTGGCTTTACTTTACCTACTGGCGGCGTCCTTCTTGATGGTTTGAGTGGCTATCGCCCAGCCCGGCTATCGCTAACTGCTCGTGGTGCAGAGGTTACCGATAATAAATCACGTGTTACTGAAGATGAGTATAAGCGGTATGACAACAAAACCGTTTCGTCTCCCTTTGGATCTCAATCGGCGGGTAATGAACTTTATGAAACTGCTGTTACAGAAATAAGTGATATTGCAGCTATCAAAACTTTCCTGCAAACAGAAGGTAATCGAGTTGCATTCACGCCGGAAGTTCTCTGATGAGCGATATTTTATTACTGCCTGAAGATTACCGAGATTTGCTGATGGTATCGGCTGGTAACGAACGAGATATCACTGGGATGCTTACTGTTAACCAAGCTTCATCTGATTGGCTAGTAGGTAAGCTTGACACTGGTACTTATTTTGATGTGCTGGATCATTTCGGGATAGACCCATTTTTGCATGTCAATCCTGTAGAAGATTTAGCCTTTAGTCAGATTATTAGGTTAGACCTTTTGACATGAGGGAATTACAGCTTGGTAATTCTAGTAATTGGGAAATAATACATAATTCATCTTTAGATGCAGTCCAGATAGCTAAAGTTGGGGGCGGATATAAAACTGTCCCCATTCCGGAAATCTCTATTGCTTTGTTGCTAGATGTTTTTGTTTTAGCAATTCTAGTTTCTACGAATGTTCCTGAAGGTAGTACTTGGAAGTTTGCCGGTAATGTTAGGCAGAAAGTTAGTACTGGTATTGTTTTTGGTGGTTCTCAAGATGCCAGCTTTAACAGGAGATACGCTCTGTTTTTAGACAAAATAAATCTTGTAGTTTTCCCACCAATATCTACGAATTACAGTATTTCTATTCAAGTGCCTAAGTGGTTTAACAATGTCAACCTTACTGTGTGGCGTTACACTGGGCCTGACTATGATTCTGATTTGGCACGTATTGAATCTAAGATTGATGCACTTTAAGAGATGAAAATTGATATTAATAACGCTCTTACTATCATTCTTGGATTACTTACTTTGGTAGGAGCTATTTACCGATTGGCCCAGGTGGAGGCGAACATCAACGCCAAAATTAATAGAGTTGAATCTACTCTATTAGCATCCGTTGATCAGCTCAAAGACAATTTTGTTGATAGGCTGTACACCGTTGAACGGAAAGTAGATGTACATCTAACTGAGTACAACGAAAAGAAACTTTTTGTTGAGTATCGACTTAACGGTATTGAAAGCATGGTCAAGCACAAGTTTGACAGACTGGCTAGCTGGGTCAAGCAGATTGCCGGTTTCCTTAACAAACAATCTAATTTTCAGATCCGCGATGACAAGTTTTAGTCACTGGGGATTCATCATAACGAGTGCCTGCGATCGCAGATGCGGGAATTGCTGCTTCAATACGGGTTAAGTCTTCCGGGGATAAATTTACATCCAGAGCCGCCAATGATTCGGAAAGTTGGGTGCGCTTGCGTGCGCCGATGATCGGCACAATATTTCTGCCTTTTGCAAGTACCCAGGCAATAGCCAGTTGCAAAGGAAGAACTCCTTTCTCGGCGGCAATTTGCTTTAGTTCTTCGATCAGACGTTGATTCTGCGCAAGGTTTTCTTTACTGAAGCGTGGTAAGTAGGCACGGAAGTCTCCTTGTGTGGCTGGAATGGAGCCACTCAACAGTCCTCGTGACAGCACACCATAGGCAGTCACACCAATACCAAGTTCTTCCAGTACAGGAAAAATCTCGCTCTCAGGACTACGGCTAATCAGGGAGTACTCGATTTGTAGGTCACTGATGGGGTGGATGGCATGGGCGCGGCGGATACTGTCCGCTCCCACCTCCGATAGCCCGATATGTCGGACGTAGCCAGCCGTGACTAGCTCGGCGATCGCGCCGATGGTGTCTTCAATGGGAACTTGCGGGTCTAATCGAGCTGGGCGGTAGATGTCAATGTGATCTACTCCCAATCGGGTAAGGCTATAAGCGACAAAGTTTTTCACCGCAGCGGGACGGGTATCTATACCAATCCATCCGCCATCAGGAGTACGTAAAGCGCCGAATTTTACCGAAATCAGGGCTTTATCTCGACGATCCTTGATTGCCCGACCAATTAGCATCTCATTGTGTCCGTTGCCATAGAAATCGCCAGTATCCAATAATGTGATCCCGCGATCAAGAGCTGCTTGGATAGTTGCAATGCTTTCGTTTTCGTCTGCTGCACCGTACATACCAGACATACCCATACATCCGAGAGCTAGGGGAAAAATAGTTAGACCATTAGAACCAAGTTGGCGAGGTTGAATTTTATTTTGGGTAGTCATATAGCGGTTCTCAGTTGTTTTACTGCTAGCTTAGGTTGAAAATTCTTCGCATCTTTGCGTAACTATACGCTGGCTGTGGGGCGCACGATAATCTCATTCACATCAACATCATCTGGTTGTTCGATTGCAAAGGCGATCGCTCTGGCGATCGCTTCAGCCGGAAGCGCAATCTTGCGGAATTCCTGCATACCTTTGACAGCTTCGGCGTCAGTAATGCTATCCGCCAGTTCTGACTCCGTTACGCCCGGCGAAATAACCGTAACGCGAATGTCAGTATTTTCCTGACGCAGCCCCTCCGAAATTGCCAACACCGCAAACTTAGTGGCTGAGTAAACGGCGCAGGTTGGCCAGACCGCATGTCCGCCGATGGAGGACAGGTTAACGAACTGGCCAAATCCTTGGCGTTTCATCAGCGGTAGCCCAGCGGCGATGCCATTGAGTACGCCACGGATGTTCACGTCAATCATCCAGTCCCATTCATCAACTTTCAGCGCTTCTAGCTTTGAGAGGGGCATAACGCCTGCATTGTTAACAATGACATCAATGCGGCCAAATTTGCTCTGAGCAAATTCTACAAAGGCTTGGAAGTCGGCGCGATGAGTAACATCAAGAGTCTGATACTCCGCCGAGCCTCCCTCAGAGCGGATTGCAGCCACGAGGGTTTCTAGCCGCTCCGTGCGTCGTGCGCCCAGGATGACGTGGATGCCCTTACGAGCGAGTAGACGTGCTGTCGCCTCACCGATACCGCTACTTGCGCCCGTAATCAGTACTACTTTCTGTTGGTTGGTAGTCATAAAATCGTATCTCCAAGTTGTTGTATTCTCTAGCACACTCTTAATCTAAAAGAGTCAAAGCTTGATGCGGTAATCTGAACCTGCGAAATTCTTGCCTAATCCTGCATTTTTCTTGATTGTTTATCATAAAAAGATAAGCTGACCTACAGCGACTAAATAAATTGCGGCTGCCCTGAATGTTAGTTTCAGAAAGGATTTCAAACGACATTATGGAACAGACTGTTAGAAAGCAGCAGTCCGAGCTAGCTGCTCTGATTGCACAAAACACTAATGGAGATGGTGTCCATCCCACAGCGATCGAGCGGTTATTCCTGATCCGTTCCTTACAACCTACTGCGCCTCTCCATGCCCTGCATGAGCCTGCCCTGTGCATTGTCGCTCAGGGTAAGAAACAGGTAATGTTGGCAGACAATCTGTATGTTTATGGTCAAGACCAATATTTGGTGGTGTCCATCGATCTGCCTGTTGTCGGTCAAGTGATTGAAGCAACGCCAAGCGTTCCGTATCTGTGTCTTCGGCTCGATTTAGATATGGGAGAACTCAGCACACTAATGATGGAGGCAAAACTAGAGGCTCTAGCGAACGAACCACCGGAACCGGGCTTGTCTATTAATCCTGTTAGTCCACAACTGCTTGATGCTGCAATCCGACTTGTACGATTGTTGGAAACGCCTCAAGATATTGCCATCCTTGCACCTTTGATTGTTCGAGAAATTCTCTACCGTTTGTTATCAGGCGAACACAGTGCTAGATTGCGACAGATTGCTTTAGTCGATAAACAACTCCAAGCAATTAGCAGAGCGATCAATTGGCTTAAATGGAACTACGAAAAACCATTTCGGATCGATACGATCGCTCGTGAAGCGCGCATGAGTCCCTCGTCTTTTCACCATCACTTCAAGTCAGTCACCACCATGAGTCCTTTGCAATATCAAAAACAACTTAGGCTTCAACAAGCCCGTCGTCTGATGCTGGGGCAAGGTATGGATGCGGCAACAGCTAGTCATTATGTGGGTTATGAAAGCCCCTCACAATTCAGCCGTGAATACAGTCGCTTGTTCGGCGCACCACCGTTGCGTGATATGGCTCGGTTAAAAAGTGGAGTTTTTGGGGATGGGGGATGAGGGGGAAGCTGACAGGTGTAGGTATTTTACAAACGTGGCTGAAATGAGGTTTTTGCGTTGGTTGAAAACTCAAATTTTAGTCTCTGATTTTCCACCTAAGAACGAAATTTCGTTATTTGAACCACCTTTAGAACTCTGTTTGAGAGTATCCACTCATGCCCACATAAAAAACCTACACTTGTCAGCCCCTCTGGGGATAAGGGGCAAAGGAAAAGGGTAAAGAAACTCAAAATCCTTTCCCTTTAACATGCATCCTTTTCCCTAAGAGTGCAAAAATATATTTTTGCAAGAGACTCCATGAGCTGCGCTCACAAGGAACAATGAAAATGATCTTGGAACGATTTTGCGTTGTTTCAGCCTCTATTTTCAAGGCAGGTCTAATTAACAGTGTTTCTGAGGAGAAGTATGTTTATCGCAAGTGATACCTGGGTTAGACTACACCTACATTCCTCTGTGTGCCATCTGTATTCAGCAAACTTAAATCTTGCAACCCGATTGCTATATGTGTTTGCATAAATTTAATATAGGAAATTGACTCTGGGTTGTCGTCCACTCATAGTTGGCACTTTTATTGAGTCGCATGAACGATCGCTTAACCCATCTCACAATGGAAGACTAACTCCAACTAAAGTTGGAATCGAAAGTTAACCGAAAGCACAGCCTACAAACTAACAATCCCGCGTTTGACTGCAATAATTACGGCTTGAGTGCGATCGCTGACTCCCAATTTACTGAGAATGCGATTAACGTGAGATTTGACAGTACTTTCGCCAATAGTTAGAGCAGTTGCAATATCTGAATTACTCATACCCTGTGCCATTAAACGGAGTACTTCTAGCTCTCGTTCGCTCAGTTCTGGGTTACTCATGCGCTGCACTAGCTTTGCCCCTACCTTTGGCGGAATGTATTGCTGACCGCGATTAACCATGCGAATGGCATTAAGAAGTTCGTTGGCTTTTGCATCTTTGAGCAGATAGCCTTTGGCCCCTGCCTGCAATCCGCGATAGATATCTTCATCGCCATCATAAGTGGTTAGCACAATAATTCGGGCAGGTTTAAATTGGGCACAAATCGCAGTAATGGCTTCCACTCCTCCCATCTGCGGCATTCGCAAATCCATCAAGGTCACATCCTGTTGATGTTCGTCAAAGCAAGCGATCGCCTGTTGTCCATCTTCTGCTTGAGCAATTACCGTCATTTCGGGATCGCGGTTAATGATGGTTGCCAATCCTTGTCTAACAATGGAATGATCGTCAACAATTAGAACACGAATTGTAGTGGATTGGCTGATCTTGGTGCTTACCCTCGATTAACAATGACAATAATTTCTGTTCCTTGCCCTAGTTGGCTTTCAATTCTCAATTGCGCTCCAATTCGCGCAGCCCGTTCGCTCATTCCTAGCAATCCAAATCCGCCAACCGAGGGAATGCTACCTACACCAAAGCCTTGTCCATTGTCTTTGATGCACAATGTAGTTTGTGCATCTGCATACACTAACTCAAGGCGAATTTCGTCAGCCTTTTCATATTTAATGGCATTTGTCAATGCTTCCTGCCCAATTCGCAGTAGTTATTCTCCACTTCGGAGGGTAAAGGATAGGCTGTACCCTGAATTTCGTAAATCAAAGCAGTATCATCGGTAGCGGATCTCATTTGCGTTACAAGACGATTGAGGGCGCTAGATAAATCGCCTTCCTCTAACAACAACTGAGGGCGGAGTGCTGTGACTGAGCGACGAGCTTCACTCAGCCCGATTCGTGCCAATTCATCGATCATATCCAGATGTGCCTGTGTTGCTTCTAAATCATCCTCTAGCACTTGGATGGCTGCACTAACTTGAACCAAAATGCCTGTAAATGCTTGAGCTAGCGTATCATGAATTTCCCGTGCCATGCGGTTGCGTTCTTCTAAAATTGAGGCTTCTTCGGCACGTTTGTGATCGCTGATGTCTGTGATTAGCCCATAGTATCCTTTCACTTGGCCATTGCCATCAAAATCAGGGATGAGGAAATTACTGATATATTTCTTGCCAAACACACAGGAAATTTCTGACTCATAGGTTGTGACTTGCCCTGCCAGTGCTTGATTAATGTACGGTTGTACAACTTGATAAGCCGCCTCACCCAAGTTTTCGCAAATATCCTTGCCCAGAATCTCAGATCGACTACGACCAAACCATTCCTCGTATGTGCGGTTGGCAAACCGATAACGTTGGTTGGCATCTATATATGTGATACAAACAGGTATAGCGTCCGTAATCACTCGTAATTCCTGTTCTCGTAAGCGAAGCTCATCGTAGACATCGCGCAATTCGGCTTCGCTTTTCTGTAAAGCTGCTGTTCGTTGGGCGACCTGTTGCTCTAGGGTGCGATTGTAATCAGCTAACAGTTGCTCGGCTTGTTTTCGCTCGGTAATATCTTGAAAGGTGGCGATCGCATAAGTTACATTACCCTGTTCGTCAAAGACCGGAGTTCCCCACACCTCAACGGGAATTGTGGCGTTGTTGCGGTGAATTTCTATATCATCAACTGTGGTGCGATCGCCGCTCAACGCCCTGATTATTGGCATTTTCTCCGTGGGATAAATGCAATCCGTTCCTGCTAAGTAAACTTGATAAAACTCTCCAAACTGTTCCGGTGCTGCCGAAGGATCTTGTTCTTTGCCTATCGCTCCAGCATTAATGCGAGTGGGTGCGTTGAATTTACTTCGTTATCCCGGTAGGCTCCGATTAAAAATAGATGTTGGGTTTGCTCGTCAAGTACCATTAATTCAATCAGCTTGAGAGTCGCAGAATCTATCCACTGCAAATCATCGAGGAATATTACCAGCGGATGTGACTCTGAACAAAACACCCGTATAAACTTCCCGAAGACTCGATTAAAGCGATTTTGAGCTTCTGTGACTCCAACTTCCGTTACGGGTGTCTGCTTGCCAATAATCAATTCTATTTCTGGGATCGCATCAATGATGAGTTGTCCGTTGCTACCTAATGCTGCCAGAAGACGCGATCGCCACTGTTGCAATTGCTCATCGGGTTCACCCAGCAGTTGTTGTACCAATTTTTGCAAAGCATGGGCGATCGCGCTGTAGGGAATGTTGCTCCCAAATTGATCAAATTTGCCCGAAACGAAGTAGCCACGCTTTGCTGTGATGGGCTTGTAGAGTTCCTGCACTAACGCAGATTTCCCCACCCCAGTATCTAGATTGAAGACAATATTGCTAGGGTTGATATCTTTATGAATCACACCAGCAGCATGAATTCTGCCCAGAATACCTGTGATTTTAATGGCTAGGGATAGAAAAGCTGATAAGGGCATAGGGCAGAAATCTGGACGCTGCTCTATCCATCGTTCCAGAGACTCTCCACCGAAATCTTCTAAAATAATTATGAGTGTGCGCTGATATTCCTGCTGACTATATGCCTTGATCGCACCTTCTAAGTTAAGCGATCGCGTAATTTCATATTCCTGCCTGTAGCGGGTGAGTTCCGATGCCGTAGGATAGTCCTGTTTGAGAACTTTGAGAATAACAGGCGTGCGATCTGACAACTTGATGCCACGATATACTACAGAATTATTGCTGGAATATATCTGAGCATCAACCACAACGTCAGGTAGCGCAATCATTTTTATCACCTTGTCAAAGCATAGAAAAACCGCAAACCCAAATAGAATTAATGCTTATTATTCAAGTTCTACTTTGAGAAGTCAATCTACCTATTATCTATGTGCTGGAAACTCCAAATACTTGTAAATCATGGGAGGATTTAGACTTGCTGCCGCTTTGGGTTGGTAAATCCTTAAGGAAAGACACTAAGTGCAGGAACGATTTTAACCACATCTGTAAAAACTGACACTAAAAATATCACTTTAGTAGCAGCCCATCCTTCAGTATCGATCAAACCTGATCTTTTTACTAAACGTAACTAAACGTAACACCCCATTAGCTGAAGTAACCCCTACTTACAAACTCAAAAGGAAAAAAGACTAATATTTGCAGGTGACTTAAACCTAACTCCTTGGTTCTCTGTTCTCTGTGGGTACTGATTGCCAAGCAAGGCGATCTTTCCAGTGCGATGTGAAATTAATTTGAACTGCTTGCTTAAATTCCTCTAAAGCTGCTGAAAAAGCTTTCTCTTTTAGCTTTGCTGCACCTTGGTTGTGCAACTGTTTAGGGGATTGTGGATTCCATACATATTTTTGACAAGTTTGGTGGGCAATTTCTACATCACTGCCATTTTCAGGATTTTGAAAGACGGGATGATAATGTAACCTGTTGCAGCAAACTTGCAACCATTCTTGCCACCCACATTGCCACAAGCGGACTGTTCCATCAAGACTACCACTGGCAATCAGTTTACCATCAGGGCTAAAAGCTGCGGAATTTACCCAATACTCATGCCCGCGCCAAGGTTGACCAATGGGGTTGCCGTCAATATCCCACAAGCGCACTGTCGAATCATTGCT
>NZ_JAVRCI010000137.1:0-10744 GCF_034530835.1 Nostoc sp. DedQUE12b
AATTAAAAACTTCGCTATCGCCACCTTTTAATAAATATTCCAATCCCAAAATATGGGCATCTGCTAAGTCGTTAACGTGAATATAATCGCGAATACACGTACCATCGGGCGTGGGGTAATCAGTGCCGAAAATTGAGATGGATTCTCGTTTGCCTAAAGCTGTCATTAGCACCAAAGGAATTAAATGGGTTTCTGGGTTGTGATCCTCACCCAGTAACCCATCGGGATTAGCACCAGCAGCATTGAAATAGCGAAAACGCACTGATTGCAAACCGTAAGCAACATCAAAATCCGAGAGAATCCTTTCTACCATTAGCTTTGTAGCGCCATAGGGATTAATCGGATTTTGGGGATGGGTTTCTGGAATAGGCACGAATTCTGGTACCCCGTAGGTGGCACAGGTAGAAGAAAAGACAAATTTCTTTACAGATGCTGTCAGCATCGCTTCTAACAGAGTCAAAGTACCAAGGACGTTATTGCGGTAATATTTGGCCGGATCGCTCACCGATTCTCCTACGTAGGCATAAGCAGAAAAATGCATCACCGCGGCAATATCGTGGGTTTTAAATACATGATCGAGCAAGGCGCGATCGCTTGTGTCCCCAATTATCAGTTCTACCTGTAAAACCTTTTCTACTAGATCGCGATGTCCATAGACCAGATTATCAAGTATGACAACGCCATAACCCGCTTTCTTCAAAGCAAGCACTGTATGGGAACCAATATATCCAGCTCCCCCTGTTACCAGAATAGTAGGCTTTCCAGGCGACATAGTTTTTCCTTTTGAGTAGATTACTTAATTAATTTAGTTTACCGGTATGAGATTACTCTTCTGGAAAATTATAAATAATAGACGCAGTGTCAAAAAATTGCACTAAAATCACTACGACGGTAGTCATTGGGTGTGAGGTTTGAGAAATTTTAAGTCAAACAGTGCGATTACAATTTGACAATAAAATAAATCCATTTCCCGAAACCTCTAGGTTGAGCCTTACGGGTGACGCTTCTAACGTCGCTATCAGTAAGAAGTCGCCAGTTGTTTCATGCATGGTTTCCCTGCATAGCAGTCTTTTCTGGGGGCAACCCCGCTCGAAACGGACTGCCTCTCCTGACGGAGATGCTACGCGAACACCACCACACTGGCTCACTGCACCAGAAAATTTGAGAGTTAGTCTATGTTTCTATTGTTAAGCCGGGTACTGCTGTGGCTGCTGATTGGCACTATCGTTTATTCTCTGTTCCAGCGATTTTATCCCTCTGGAACTTTTGTCGGGCGATTAATCTTAGTCGTTATCTTGGTAATCGTAGCCCTATCATTTCTTAACCCAAGTGAACCTGCTGTGGCGTCGTTGTGGAGGATGCTATCTTTTCCACTCAAGCCTCTGGGAGCCTCTGTTTTACTAATGATTCTTGCCGCTCAGAAAATCAAAGGAGGTGGAATAGAGAAACCAGGAGGATACTTGATCGGTTGGGCACTGACGATTTTGCTGTTAGCAAGTACACCAGCAGTCGCCTATTTCCTTTATAGAGCACCTCTAGCAATGACGGGTGAAACATCTGTTGCAAGTGCTACACCAACATCTGGGACACTGGTGGCATTAGGGCAACCTACCACAGCGAACATCTCAGATGTAACGGGGGATAGCATTCTTTCTTATAATTTGAGAGTGCCTCCCTATTTATTACAAGGAAATCCTCAAGATATTCGCACACGCGGTTTACGACTTGAAGATTTTGTACCAAATTCGGAAACATTACAATTGACAACAAGAACTTGGGAAAGTTATCTCGTTGAAATTTACAGGTTCTTGCGTGTTCAGCGGTAATCAGGCAACAGAACTTTACTGGGTTCGTAGTAAGCGCTTGAGCCATCAATCAAAGGACTAAAGTCCTTACTACGAACTTATTTCTTCATTAAAGTTGCTGTGGTGGACTACTAGTAGTCTGCCAACCCAAAAATGCTAAGTGAGGACTGGGGAAAGGGGAAAGGGGAAAGGGTAAGGGATTTAAACCCTTTCCCCCTTACCCCTTACCCTTTACCCCGCCAAGTTCACTTGGCGAACTACTAGTATCGAACGGCAATAACTATCCAGTTAAAAGAGGTAACAAAAGCTGAATTTATAACAAGCGATATTCCCTCTGCATAGCTGCCTTCTTGGACTAGCAGTTAATCTAGATGATACAGTTGCACAATTGCTTTAATGGCAAAATCTCGACGAATCGCTAAACTCAGTGCTTACCTACGACCCCATTGGCGGGAAGCCTCCTTGGGCATTCTCGCTTTGTTGTCTGTCAATGCACTGGGTGTTTATATCCCTTGGTTGATTCGTGCTGGTGTTGACAAACTCTCGACAACCTTCAGCTGGAACCAAATACTACATTACGTAGTAGTGATTGTCTTGCTCAGTTCGGCGATGTGGCTAATGCGGATGGCATCACGCATTTGGCTATTTGGGGTGGGACGTCAGGTGGAATTTGACCTGAAACAACGGATTTTTGAACACTTACTGAAGCTAGAGCCTGGTTATTTTGCCAGTAATACTGCTGGCGATTTGATTAGTCGGGCTACTAGTGATGTAGACAATATCAAGCGGTTATTAGGTTTTGCGGTCTTAAGTTTGGCAAATACTATGTTTGCCTATGCTCTGACATTGCCAGTAATGCTGGCAATTAGTGTGGATCTCACCCTAGCCGCCCTGGCAGTATACCCTTTTATGCTTTTATTGGTGAGTTTGTTTAGCGATCGCTTACGCAAACAACAAGCAGCAGTTCAAGAGCAACTCTCTGACATCAGCGAACTCATCCAAGAGGATATTAGTGGTATTGCCTTAATTAAAATCTATGCTCAAGAAGCAAACGAGCGTCGAGCTTTTGCCAAGAAAAATCAGCAGTTATTGACTGCTAACCTGGAATTGGCAAAAATCCGCAATACACTGTTTCCGCTAATTGGTGGGCTAGCTAATATCAGTTCGCTGGTAATCATCTGGCTAGGAGCGGCACGGATGTCTGCTGGGACACTTCAGGTTGGCGATTTTTTAGCACTGTTAATTTATGTAGAGCGTCTAGTTTTTCCCACTGCCCTTTTAGGATTTACAATTACTGCCTACCAACGCGGTGAAGTTAGTATCGATAGGCTTGAAGCTATTCTCTCTGTCACACCAAAAATTAAAGATGCAGCCGATGCCATACATCTGCCAGTGGCTGAACTTAAAGGGGAACTGACAGCGAAAAATCTCACCTATAATTACCCTGGTTCCACTACTCCAGCTTTAGCAAATGTTAACTTTACCATTGCTCCTGGAGAAACTGTTGCGATTGTTGGGGCAATTGGTTCGGGTAAATCTACTTTGGCCAATGCTTTACCACGCTTGTTGGATATTGAATCAGGACAATTGTTTTTAGATGGGGTAGATATTACTAAGATCGCTTTGGCTTCTTTACGAGGTGCGATCGCCTACGTTCCTCAAGATAGCTTTCTATTTAGCACTACAATCAAAAATAATATTCGCTACGGCGATCCAGTTAGCGAACAACAGCAGGTAGAATCTGTCGCTAAACTTGCCCAAATTGAATCAGAAATTCAGAATTTTCCCCAGCAATATGAAACTATTGTTGGCGAACGCGGTATTAATCTTTCTGGCGGTCAGCGGCAACGTACTGCTTTGGCTCGAGCAATGTTGGTCAATGCTCCAGTGTTAATTTTGGATGACGCTCTCTCTAGTGTGGATAATCAAACAGCTACGAAAATCCTCAAAAATCTCTCCAGTGGCACTGAACGTAAAACAGTAATTTTTATTACGCACCAATTATCAGCAGCGGCGGCAGCTGACCGGATTTTTGTCATGGAAAAGGGAAAAATTGTGCAGGTCGGAAATCACATAGAACTTTTAAAACAACAGGGTTTATACAGAACTTTGTGGAGCCAGCATCAAGTTGAGGAATTACTGCGGTGAAAGAGGCAGGAGGCAGGTGGTCACTGAGCTTGTCCTGAGCGTAGCCGAAGGGCGTAGTCGTTGGCGCAGCCTCTCGTAGAGAAGTGAGGCAGGGCGCAGGGGTCAGAAGGAAAGAATTATGATTGAGTTAGGGACTGGGGATTGGAACGATTGGAATGGGGATTAAGACCCCAACCAATTAAAAAATTTCTTCCCCAGTACCCAGTAAGCAGTACCAGAGCGACCATTACTCACCTTCAAGCTTGGCTAACATTGGGGAATCCTGGGCGCGATCCTTGAGGAAAAATTCAGAAATTCCGACTTTACTGAAGGATTGTAAATAGGTCTAGCAAAATAATTGCATTTGTCATAACTTTATAGTTATAGAACTATTGATTGGATCGCCTCATCACTCATGGTTAACACCCTACCGAAGCCAGAAACCAAAACCCCCAGCAAAGAAACTGTACTCACCCCCCGGTTTTACACTACAGATTTTGAAACCGCAGCCAAGCTGGATTTGTCTGCCCAGGAAACGGAGTTGCAGGCGATGTTGACAGAAATGCGGACAGACTACAACCGCCACCATTTTGTTCGCGATGAAGCGTTTGAGCAGTCTTGGGAACACATTGACGGTGAAGCAAGGCAGGCGTTTATAGAGTATTTGGAACGTTCTTGCATTTCTGAGTTTTCCGGCTTCTTGCTATTCAAGGAATTATCCCGCAAGCTGAAAAATCGCAGTCCAATGCTAGCGGAAATCTTTCAAATGATGGCGCGTGATGAAGCCCGCCACGCTGGATTTCTCAACAAAGCAATGGCCGATTTTAAACTCTCCCTTGATTTAGGCACTGTTACCAAAACCCGCACTTATACATTTTTCCCGATTGAATGGGTACTTTACACCGTTTACCTCTCAGAAAAAATCGGCTACTGGCGTTACATTATTATTTTCAGGCATCTAGAAAAGCACCCAGAAAACCAGTTTTACCCGATATTCCGCTACTTTGAGAGTTGGTGTCAGGACGAAAACCGCCACGGAGACATATTCAAAGCATTATTGCGTTCTCAACCCCAACTTTGGAACACCTGGAAATCTAGGCTGTGGAGTCGCTTTTTCTTGCTGTCAGTATTTGCTACCCACACCCAGACAGTTCATGAACGTTCTGGGTTCTACAAATCATTGGGACTTGATGCCACAGAATTTGATATCCAAGTTGTCCGCAACACCAATGAAACCGCAGGACGGGCTTTTCCTGTAATGTTGAATACCGAACATCCCCAGTTTTTCCCACGTCTGCAACGCTGTGCAGGTTACAACTTGAAAATTGCAGAGATTGAAGGCAGTGATAACCCGAAATTAGTGAAGCTAATTCGCAAACTACCTTTGATTGCAGCAATTGTTTGGAATCTGCTGTTAATTTACCTCATCAAACCAATTGATACTGAAGCCTTGCGGGGAACGGTTCGTTAGCTATTTATTAGACATCTGCTTGTGAAATTAATTATGTGTTCAGAATAACGCATAATTAATTTCACTATATGTCAATTCTTGAGTATTTAGTAGCTGAATGATGAAAAAACTAGACTAAAGTCTATATATAAATATGTCAATAAGATAGTTAAATTTTTGTATAAAATATACTGGAATGCAATATATAAGAGGTTACTAATTAATCTAGAAAATGTAGGAATTGAGAGATGAGCGACATTAAAAGACAAGCCGCTTTGCCATTAACCACATGGAAGCGGCCCCACATAGGGACATCAAATTTTACGAATCCATCGCTTGTCTCATCCAATATTCCCACATTGGCCAATCCAACACGCGGTTTTGGTTTACCAACAAATAATAATACTGCGCTCAATGGCGACCTTCAAGAAGCCCCGTCTGCTAATGAGCAATTATTAGAACCAGAAGCTATCAAAGAAAAACCTCTTATTCACGACATTAGTCGCATATCTTTGCGTCGTCCACAGCCGCAACTTATAGGTAGCCAGCCAAAAGACCAGTATGAGCAGTCATCTGACCAGATTATGCTTCTACCTAGACTTAAGTCAAATATAAATATCGGTGCAATAGATTCACATATACTACAACGAGAATGTGCAGATTGTGAGCAAGAAAAAGAGGAAGTAGAAACCGAATTGTCGCTACAACGCGTTAGTGATAACAGCGTCCAAACCCAAGATAATATTGAGAGTCAGTTAAATAATAGTAAGGGTGGAGGAAGCCCGTTATCTCCCGAAGTGCGAGACTTTATGGAACCACGCTTTGGTAGTAAATTCGACGATGTGCGAGTACATACTGACTCCAATGCTACGCAGATGAATAAGTCGTTGAGAGCGCAAGCCTTTACTCATGGTAATGATGTTTACTTTAGCGCCGAGAAATCACCTGGTAATAACGAGTTGACAGCCCATGAGTTAACCCATGTGGTACAGCAGACAGGCAAAGTGCAGAAACAAAGCGATACATCTACAGCACCAGCCCCTGTTGAACAGACATCTAGTGGTATGCCGCCCAAAAAAGGGACAACTAAAATTGACAAAAAGAATGCCACAATTACTGCTTCGGGAAAAAATATTACCGAAGCAATTACAAACTTAACATCACAAGGAAAGGGCGAAGCGGGCAGTGTTACTTGTGCCCCTGAAAAAGATGTCAAAACTTACCAAGCAGAAGATAAATCTGATGAAATTGTCTACGAAGCAGATGTCTTAGTAACAGAAACTAAGGCAATGCCCGTCTGGACGGAACTCGACCAACAGTGCGAACCTGTTAAAAAAGAATGGGCAAGGTTTTATAGCGCTCTTGATACACACGAGAATGGGCACATTAGTATTGACGAGAAGGCTTTTAAAGATTTACACAAAAAGCTTCTTGGCAAAACAACCTCAGCATCTGACAAAATTTTTAACGATACTTACGCTCAAGCGAATACTGATAACAACGCCTACGACACCACAACTAAACACGGACTCACTCAAGGTACAGGAGTAACTCCGGTACAGTGCGGCCCAGAAAAAGTTTCTCAAAGTGGAGATGAATCGGATGCAAAGGTAGAGGTTCAAACTCAAAAATAGAGGCGAAAACACCATAACGCAAACCGGTTAATAATTTTCGTGTTTACACTGTTTGGAGTCAAATTGAGAAATTATAAAAAGAACGCCGAACGATACGGAAGCCACTTGGTTTGATTACAGTGCAAGAAGTGTCAACGGCGAATTTATTCACAAGGTGCTTGATTCTTCTGGCTGTGTGTGATAGTTTTCTTTTTACAAACCATAAAACACTGTAAATTTATCAAGATGCCGTTGTTTGCAATTTTCGTTAACCTAGTTGCAAGGATTTGAAGTTAAGAATAAATAGCTAATCTATTGAGATTATTTATTGCAGGTATAAGATTGCGAACCAACGAACTAGAAATTAATCTCTAAGCCAGGGCAACCTTATGAGCAAAATACGTGCTGTGATTGTTGATCCCAATGTGCCGGGGCGTTTGGCACTGAGTGAAGTGACTGCACCAAAGCCTGCCCCAGATGAAGCTCTAGTGCGGGTAGCAGCAATCTCCCTCAATCGGGGAGAGATAAAACGTTCAACCACTGCTGAGGCTGGTTGGCAGCCTGGTTGGGATTTGGCAGGTGTAGTGGAAATCCCCGCCGCCGATGGTTCGGGGCCTCCCCAAGGAGCGCGTGTAGTTGGTTTGCGCCGCGTCGGCGCTTGGGCAGAACTCGTGTCTGTTCCTACTGACGCCTTAGCAGTAGTGCCATCATCGGTATCTTTTGCTCAAGCCGCCACACTGCCTGTAGCAGGTTTAACTGCATACCATGCGGTGTTAAAAGGTGGTTCACTTTTGGGTCGGACAGTTCTGGTTACAGGCGCATCAGGAGGCGTTGGTTACTTCGCTATCCAATTGGCGCAACTGTCAGGCGCGCAAGTTGTGGCACATATTCGTCAAGCTGGTTATGAAACTCTAGTTAGAGACGCAGGGGCGCAATCGGTGGTGATTGGCGAAGACCTTTCACCCGCCAGCGAGTACGGCCCTTATGACCTAATTGTAGAGTCAGTGGGTGGCAAGACTTTGGGTATAGCCCTTGGCTTACTGGCACAGGATGGAAAAACTGTGCTGTATGGAGTATCTGGGGGAGCTGAAGTGACATTCAACGCGGCTCAATTTTTTGGGACTGGTAGCGTGAGCCTGTATGGTTTACGTCTGTTCGATGAATTGAGATTTGAATCAGCAGCAGTCGGTCTAAAAAGGCTTTTGAGTCTAGTAGAAGCAGGCCAGTTGCATCCTCACATTGATTTAGAAGCTTCTTGGACACAAATAGCTGATGTGGCCCAACAACTACTCGATAGGCGTTTTCCTGGTAAAGCTGTGTTGCACATTTCAAATTGAGCGATCGCAGATGGTATGAGGGATAGTACTGATTTCTGGTTCAAACTAGATCGGCTTGTAGCCGCTAGCAATCTCAAGATAGATCGCCCAAAAGGGACATCACATCCACGTTATCCATCCTTTGTTTATCCGTTGGACTATGGATACTTGGAAAATACTCGCTCTGGAGATGGAGCCGATATTGATGTCTGGATAGGTAGTTTGTCTAGCAAAAAAGTCACTGCTGTTATCTGTAGTGTTGACTTGGAAAAACGGGATACAGAAATCAAAATACTTTTGGGCTGCACTTCTGAGGAAAATCAAACCATCTTGGATATTCACAATACAGGCTCTCAATCAGCAATATTATTGATTTGCAAATAAATTACTTACATTTTTGAGGGTAAGTTTGTATGAGTTTAGAACTAAAACTATCAGGTAAAACAGCGATCGTTACAGGAGGAAGTGCGGGAATTGGTTTAGCTACTGCCAAAGCACTTTATAGTGAGGGTGTGAATGTTGCGATCGCAGCCCGCAATCAAGAAAGACTAGAAAATGCAATAGCTGACATCCAGTCTTTACCAACTTCTGGTGCTAAAGTTATTGCCATCAGCGCCGATCTGACTAAAGCAGAGGATGTTGAAAAAGTTGTCTCTACAACATTAGCCCAATTTAATCAGATTGATATTTTGATTAATAATGCAGGTTCAGCCCGTGCTGGGTCTTTCCTAGAATCCACTGATGATTTATTTTTGGATGCTTGGAACTTAAAATTATTGGGCTATATCCGCTTAGTTAGAGCCGTCGTTCCCCATCAAAAAAGTCGCGGTGATGGGCGGATTGTCAATATAGTCGGCGGTGCAGGACGGACACCTCGTCCGAACTTCCTAGCTGGTGGTACAAGCAATGCTGCTTTGCTGAACTTCACAAAGGGCATTTCTAAAGAGCTAGCCGAGTACAACATTCGCATTAACGCTATCTCCCCTGGTGCTACAGCTACTGAGCGTGCCGAGACTTTAGCGCGGCAAAACGCCCAAGCGCAAGGCATCACTGTTGAGCAAGTGAAGGCACAAAATATCCAAAGTATTCCTTTAAAAAGAATCGCCCAGCCAGAAGAAATTGCCGCGCTGGCGCTATTTTTGGTGTCCGATCTTGCTGCATCGATTACAGGAACAGAGATTATCGTTGATGGCGGATCTACCCCTGGTGTTTAGCAGACGCGATGAATCGCGTCTCAACAGTTTGTAAAAACATAAACTTCTTGGAGATAAAAACAATGGGTTCTCAATACTTTGATATCAAACCAGTTGCAGGACGTATCGGTGCTGAAATTATTGGTGTTAATCTGAGTTCTAATCTCAGCGATGACATCATCAGCGATATTCGCAAGACTTTAGTCAAATACAAAGTGATATTTTTCCGTGGTCAGCAACAACTCGATGCTGATGGACAGGTTGCTTTCGCTCGTCGTTTTGGTGAAGTCACTACAGCCCACCCAACTGTACCATCGCTGCCAGAAAATCCAGAAGTCTTAGACCTGAATTATGGTCGTACCACTTCCCGCGCCAATAGCTGGCATACAGATGTAACATTTGTAGACCGTCCTCCTCTCGGTTCTATCTTACGAGCGCTTGATATTCCCCCAACTGGTGGCGATACAATCTGGGCAAACTCAGTAACTGCATACCAAGATTTACCTATTCATCTGCGTAATCTCGCAGATCAACTTTGGGCAGTACATAGCAACAAATACGACTATGCAACTGCATTTGACCTATCTGAAGATGCCAAGGCTTACCGCGCTGTCTTTACCTCGACTGTGTACGAGACTCTGCACCCAGTTGTACGCGTCCATCCCGAATCTGGAGAGCGTGGGCTATTCATCGGCGGATTTGTGCGCCAGTTCCGTGGCTTATCAACAACTGAATCAGATGATATTCTGCGGCTGTTGCAAGCGTATATTACACGTCCTGAGAACACAGTCCGGTGGCGTTGGCAAGTTGGTGACGTAGCCTTTTGGGATAATCGGGCTACTCAACATTATGCGATCGCAGATTACGGCGACCAGCCCCGCCACGTTCAACGAGTGACAATTGTCGGCGATCTCCCAGTTGGCATCGATGGTAAACAAAGTGAGGCTATCAAAGGAGATGCTTCTGAGTACAACCGTCGTCAGGCGGTGACTGCGTAGTACTTGAGCATTGGGCACTTGTACTGAGTTTCGACTACGCTCAACTACCGCGAAGTCGTTGGCGCAGCCTCTCGTAGAGAAGTATTGGGCATTGGGAATAAGAGAGAGATCAGTCTTTGATACTTGTGAACGAGTGTCTAATATTCGTGAATGAGGCTTTGAGCTTCATTAATGAGTCTTTGAACTCCATTAATGAGTCTTTGAGCTTCATTAATGAGTCTTTGAGCTTCATTAATGAGTCT
>NZ_JAVRCI010000138.1:0-10730 GCF_034530835.1 Nostoc sp. DedQUE12b
CGGTAAGCTACGCTAACGCACTCACTCTTCCACAACAGGCGATCGCTTAGTTTTTGAGGTTTTCTGCAAAGCGATACCTACGGTAAGCTACGCTAACGCACTCACTCTTCTACAACAGGCGATCGCTTAGTTTTTGAAGTTTTCTGTAAAGCGATCGCACTTTAGGAAATTTTGGAGGTATAGTGTACCCCAGCTACGCCTACGCTTCTATATTTTCAACGATATCGTAATATGATATCATTATATCTGTGGCTATATTCAACTTAACTGAAAGATGGCTGTAATTGTATTGATTAAATGGATCTCAATAACAAACAACGTCAGATTTTAGAGTTAATTTTTACAAATCCTGTACCATCTAATATTCTTTGGAAAGATATTGAAAGTTTATTCGTAGCTTTAGGTGCTGATATTACTCAAGGTAGAGGTTCGCGGGTTCGTGTGAAATTAAATGATTTGAAAGCTGTTTTTCACGAACCGCATCCACAAAATGAGACACAGAAAAGAGCAGTCAAATCTGTTAGAGAATTTTTAATTAAGGCAGGAATTGAAATATGATGACTTATAAAGGATACACAGCTAGTATAGAAGTAGATGTAGAAGCGGGAATACTTTTTGGCCAAGTCCTAGATATTAATGACGTAATTACCTTTAAGGCAAAAACTGTAGACGAAGCGCGTCAAGAATTTCAAATTTCTGTTGATGATTATCTTGCTTTCTGTGAAGAACTAGGAGAGGAGCCTGATAAACCATTCTCTGGTAAACTTCCATTCCGCACAACTCCAGAACACCACCGCAAAATATTTATTGCTGCTAAAAAGGCTGGCAAAAGCATAAATGCTTGGATGGATGAAATCTTAACTGGTGCTGCGGATAAAGTAATCAATAATTAGAGTCAGTCATTCTAAATATGTTTTTCGCTAAAGTGCATTCGCCTTTGGCATTTTTATGGGAATATTCAAGTTGAAATTTTTCTATGGATGCGTTAACTATCAACTTTGCTCCTGTTCTTCAAATCACAGATGAGCAATTCTTTCAGTTATGTCAGATAAATGAATTAATCAGATTTGACCGTAATGCTGGATTAGGTTGGTTAATTGATTTAGAAACTTGGCAAGTATAAATTTATCGCTCTGGTAGAGATGTTGAAGTGCTGCAATCTCCTGCTAGTTTATCAGGAGAAGATATACTGCCTGGATTTGTCCTTAATTTTAAAGATATCTGGTAAATTGATTAAAATACGAAATACGATGCAACATACACAACAGGCGATGTCTAACGACAAGCCACTACGTGTCTACGTATTCTTTTTGAGGATTTCTGCAAGGCGTAGGCGTAGCCCGTCGTAGACATCGCTCATTCTTGGACAACAGGCGATCGCTTTATTTTTGAGGTTTTCTGTCAGGCGATCGCTCTATTGGGCATCAAGGCAGATGTAGCGTTTGATTTGATGGACAAAATCTTGTCCGCTATATTTAAGGTGTACCAGTTGCTTCCTCACTCCAAGTTAATCAGTATGGATATCACAGCTACTTTGAACGAAATCGCAACTCTTAGTGTTGAAGATAGAATCCGTATTGTACAGGCGATTTGGGATAGCATCGCAGCAGAGCAAGTTTACCCTGATTTAACCAATGCACAAGTTTATTTTAAACCTTGAGGCGATTTGGTAACTGAATAACCAATGTATTACAAACCAATAAAACAGTATTAGCATTATACCCAAACCTGTCAGTATAATTTATTAAAACTCTAAATACAAAAAGACCAGCCTCCCACAGCTGGTCTTATAAGTGTTTTTGCGTTGTCTTCTCAAGAGAGTTAAAACCCAATTGCGCATTCCCAAAATACAACGGGCAACTTTTCTTAACAATATTGTAACAGCCAACACAGATTTTTCCAGAATATTCATCAAAAAAAGATATATACAAAGCTTAAAAGCCTCTATCTATCAGGATAATTCAGCAGATCGCAGGGTATAGATGGCAGAGATAAAGGCAGACAAGGGAGAAAATTTTACCTTGTCTTCCTTATTCTTCTTATCCCTGCGTCAGTCTCAATCGATCAATTTCAACTTGACAGACTGCTGATGCTGGGAGCGATTTCTGCATCTGTTGATGTTTCGCCCACACGGAGGATTTTAGCCCCCAATTGCTGCAACTTCACATCAAGTCGATCGTAGCCGCGATCTAGGTGCTGTAAACCTTGAATTGTGGTTTGTCCTTCTGCTGCTAGTCCAGCGATGACTAACGCTGCCGATGCTCGTAAGTCTGTACCTAATACTGGTGCGCCAGATAATTTTGGTACTCCTCGAACGAAAGCAGCATTGCCTTTGACACGAATGTCTGCCCCCAAACGATTCAACTCAGAGGCATGACGCAAGCGATTTTCAAAGACGGATTCGTTAATTACGCTATCGCCTTCTGCCAATGCCAGTAAAGCCATGAATGGTGCTTGCATATCTGTGGGGAAACCTGGATGGTATTGAGTTTCAATATCCGTTGCCTTAAGAGTTTCCGCTGGCAGAATGTGCAAGTGGTTAGGCTTTTCATCAATTATTGTCACTCCAATATCCCGCAGCTTGGCAATTACTGGGATGAGATGTTCTGGAGCCACTGGCGAGAGAAGAAGTTCTGAGCGAGTAATTGCTGCTGCTAGCAAAAACGTCCCAGCCTCAATGCGATCGGGAATAATGCTGTAGTCAACAGAATGCAACTTGGGGACTCCTTCGATAATAATTCTGCTAGTCCCCGCGCCCTTAATCTTCGCTCCCATTGCATTACAAAAGTTAGCTAGATCGACTACTTCCGGTTCTCTGGCAGCATTTTCGATGATCGTTTCACCCTCTGCTAGGGTAGCCGCCATCATCAAGTTTTCTGTCGCTCCAACGCTGGCAATGTCTAAGTAAATCTTCGCACCTTTTAATCTCCGGTTGCTGCCAGGGACATAGGCATTACAAATGCCATGCTCAATTTGTACTTCCGCTCCCATTGCTTGCAGTCCTCGAACATGCAAGTCAACTGGTCTTGCCCCGATCGCACAACCGCCTGGTAAGGGCATCTGTGCTACTCCCAGTCTTGCCAAAATGGCTCCAATGGCGAAAAAACTCGCTCTCAACTGGGTAACTAATTCGTAGGGAGCTTTTGATGTTTTAATCTCGCTAGCGTTGATGTCTAAAATGTCGCCTTGTCGCGTTAATTGCACGCCCAAAGCTGATAACACCTGACCCATCCGCTCTACGTCCGCTAACAAAGGGACATTACGAATACGACAATCGCCCGGACACAGCAAGGCTCCAGCCATGATTACCAGTGCTGAATTTTTTGCCCCGCTAATTTTTACATGACCCCGCAAAGGATGCCCACCCCAAATTTGCAAGACTGAGGAGTCTGCTTCTGGAGTAATTTTGGCATCTGGTAAGATGGTAGAAGGATTAATAAGCCTACCTCCAAAAGTAATACGTATTTTATATGTTTGAAGTTGGTTTTGATTCTACAGTAAAGATTCAAAATGTCCACGTTTTAAAGCACTGTTTGGTATAAAAAAATTGTTTTTTGGGTAAGAATCCAGGCTGGGAAGAAGCGCTAGCAAGCTTTTTGAGCTTTTTAAAAAATTTAAAAAAAGAATGAATAAGTAGTAGTTTTAAGCAAAAATAAATACTCAGTAAAATAACTTAAGTGTTCTCTAAAAATCAATGCTGTATTGTCCAGTTAATATTTTGATTCGACCTTGTACGTGAAAAACTCGTTTCCAGTTAAAGACTTTTAACGAGGCATTATGCTTTTACTTGACAAAGGTAAAACATAACGCAATAATAAGAAATTGTCGATAAGCACAAATGCCAGCGGAACTGGCGGAATTGGCAGACGCGCTAGATTCAGGTTCTAGTGCCGCAAGGCTTCCGGGTTCAAGTCCCGGGTTCCGCATAAGCAGTGCTGAGTGCCGAGTAGTGAGTGCTGAGAAGGAAAAACTCAGCACTTACTATTCGGCACTCACAATTAAAAATGTTGACCAGTTTACAAAATTCCTTAGTCAAGCAAATTCGTAAGCTGCACTCTACCAAGGAGAGGCACAAGCAACAGTTATTTTTACTAGAAGGGACACACCTGTTAGAAGAAGCTTGTGCGGTCAATTACCCACTAGAGACAGTGTGTTGTACCCCAGATTGGCAAGTAGCCCATTCTTCGCTGTGGGAAGAAGCTTGTAGCCGATGCGATCGCGCCGAAATTGTCAGTCAAGAAGTCTTGGATGCGATCGCTACCACAGTCCAACCGGATGGTGTGGTGGCAACGGCAAAACGAAGCCAACGCCAAACTCAACTACCATTTACTGGTTTGGTGCTAGCTTTAGAAACCGTGCAAGATCCTGGGAACCTGGGTACAATGATTCGCACCGCCGCCGCCGCAGGAGCATCAGGGCTGTGGGTAAGTGGGGATAGTGTAGATTTAGATAGTCCTAAAGTTCTACGTGCTTCAGCAGGACAATGGTTTCGCCTCGCAACAGCCGTAACCGAAGATTTAAAAGCGACAGTCCAACAAAGTCAGCAGGCAGGAATGCAGGTAGTGGCAACTTTACCAGATGCGACTTTAACTTATTGGGAAGTAGACTGGCGAAAACCCAGTATGATTTTACTGGGAAATGAAGGTGCTGGATTGTCAGTAGATTTAGCAGCGATCGCAGACCACCAAGTAAGAATTCCTTTGAGTCCTGGGGTGGAATCCTTGAATGTGGCGATCGCAGCCGCTTTAATGTTGTACGAAGCTCAACGGCAACTAATTTGTCAGTAATAAATTTTAACTTTTTACCCCAATTGGGTTTTTGTTATTTCTTCGAGATATTGTTCAATATCAGCAACTGCGTCCTCAAGAGCGGCTAAATCAATATCTATCAAGTCTTCATCGAGTTCGACTTCAGTGAAAGTACTACTATGCAGTTGGGGGATTTCTTCTTCCTCAGTCGAACTTTCTTGTAAAATATCCTCCAACTGTTCGAGGGACTGTTGAAATACTTGATCGGCAGCACGGCGCTGTTCTGGCTGATTTTGCTCCATAATATTAACTTGAAAATCCTAATTTACTGACTTAATTTTGATTCTAGTTCCTACAGATTTAAATTTTGCACTTATAACATCATAGTTGTGTGCTGTATCAACTTTAGCAATGGTTATCCAGAATATCGATAGCTGTCTCCAATTGCTAAGACGGGAGATTTATTGCCATGCTACGGGTACACTAAATCAAGTTTGGCTAATGTTTAGGCAAGTTTTATAAAACAGGTCTAATACTTAATTTGATAGACTATCCTAAATTTGAAATTATAAAAACTGGTAGCTCAGGGCTGATAACTAACTATGAGTGAAGCCTTATTCTGTATCGAAAATCTGCGAGTTGCCTATCCTGCTCGAAGTGGAGAAGAAGCAAGCTGGGCGGTTGATGATGTATCTTTCACCTTGAAACCAGGTGAAAGAATGGGATTGGTGGGAGAGTCAGGTTGTGGTAAATCAACTATCGGACGGGCAGTAATGCGTTTACTACCAACCTCTAGCCGGATTGAGGGACGGGTGACATTTCAAGGACAGTCGGTGTTTGACTTGACACCTAACCAGTTGCGGAAATTTCGGGGAGAAGCGATCGCCTTAATTTTTCAAGATCCCATGACACGGCTCGATCCGTTGATGACCATTGGTAAGCATTGTATCGAAACCCTCCAGGCGCACTCACCAGAATTATCAACGCGGGAAGCTAAAGAAAAAGCACTTGCTACCTTGGCAAAAGTGAATATTCCAGTCAGTCGCTGGAATCAGTATCCTCATGAGTTTAGCGGTGGAATGCGACAAAGGGTAGCGATCGCTTTAGCTTTACTCCTCAACCCCAAATTTATTGTTGCTGACGAACCCACTACCAGTTTAGATGTCACCGTATCCGCGCAGATATTGCAAGAATTAACTCGCCTGTGCGGTGAAGAAAATATGGGATTGTTGCTGATTTCTCACGATTTAGCAATGGTGGCTGAGTATTGTGATCGCATTGGCGTGATGTACAACGGCAAAATGGTCGAAATGGGTTCTACAGAAACCGTATTTAGGCAACCTCAACATGAATATACGCGATCGCTTTTAAAAGCAGCATTACATATTCAAGCAGTAACTGATAGTGGAGAATTGATAATTGCCAATGATGAAGAAAAGCAATTACCGATTATTAATCAGCAATCTCCAATTTTGAGTGTTACAGAACTCAAGCAACACTACACTATAGAACCTAATTTTATCGAACGACTGCTTAACACACAAGCGCAGACAATTAAAGCAGTAGATGGAATCAACCTGGATCTTTATTCAGGAGAAATTCTTGGTTTAGTCGGAGAATCAGGTTGTGGTAAAAGCACACTATCACGAACAATATTGCAACTAATTCGTCCCACTAGTGGCAAAGTTGAGTTTTTAGGACAGGATTTAACTAAACTATCGCGTCAAGAAATTCGTTCCTCGCGGCGACAAATACAAATGGTTTTTCAAGACCCTCATGCTTGTCTCAATCCAGCGATGACAGTGGGACAAAGTATTGCAGATCCTTTATTTATCCACAATTTAGCTAATCCTGCCAAAGCAAAAGAACAGGTTTTGTGGATGCTAAATAAAGTTGGCTTAACACCGCCAGAAGTGTATTATGAGCGTTATCCATCGGATTTGTCTGGTGGACAACAGCAAAGAGTAGCGATCGCTCGTGCTTTGATTACTCACCCGAAACTCTTAATCTGCGATGAACCAGTGAGTATGTTAGACGCCAGCGTTCAGTCGCAGGTGCTAGATTTGATGTTGCAATTAAAGGAAGAATTTGAGTTAACTTATCTATTCATCACTCACGACCTTTGGTTAGCTCGATTTTTGTGCGATCGTATTGCCGTGATGAATGGCGGTAAAATTGTCGAACTCGGTCTTACAAAAAATATTTTTGCTAATCCTCAGCACCCTTATACCAAAACCTTACTAGCTGCTGCTCCCTTACTAGCACGCGCTTAACTAAATAAAATTAGGAGTTAGAAAGTTTAAAACTTCTAACTCCTGTACAGACGCAGATTAATCGCGTCTTTTAACTCTCTTCCCTTCCCTTAAGTAATTTAGTTGTTTCTCCACTCGAACCATATAGCTCAACAAACCTTTTAAACAGCAACGCACTCTCGTGATTTGAAGTCCTACTTAAATTGAATAAACGCTCTATATTTTTTTCAGCTAAAGCTCTTAGATACGGCAAATCTTCAAAGAGTGTCAAACAAGAAGCAAAATGCAATATTATTTGTAATAATGGTTTTGGCCACTCTAAATCACTATAAATATCTATAAACAACTGATGTTCTGAGTCATTTAAAGGGAAAGCATGAAATATAACAATTATCCTTTTGTTATTGTAGACTGGAATACTCAGTTCAACAGCGTAGGGAGTATGTAATATTAAATCTACCTCCACAGTTGGTTGTCGCCAAATTCTTAGAGGATTAGCTGGTGAATCTAATATCGTTTGAAATGTGATTTTACCACCGACGTTTGTAGTTTGGAACTGGCTAATACTAAGAATTTTAAGATTATTAAGGCTAAACCTATGAATTGTTTCTAAATGCTTTAAGTTCAATAGATGATATATTTGGCAAATATAAGGGAATGGTAAAATATACTCTTGGCTAATCATGTGTAGCTTTTTTAATTGAAGCTTATTAGCTTGAGCACGATCGAGATATTCCTGATATTGGCTGGGATCTAAATCATTGCTATTAAAGCTTTCTTCCGGCTTGAGATATAGCCAACTTACAAAAAAGAAAAAGGCTGTAAATAGTTGAAATATTTCTATAGGAGATAAATAACCATCGACGAATGCAGCTATACTTCTATCGGTTATTCCGAAAAGCCAAGATGGAATGCCAAATAGCCAAATACTACTTTTGATTTGATCTATAAAAAGCGCAATATCAACAATATTTGAAATATTACTATCTTGCTTTACACTTAATTTATTATTAAAACAATTAATAGACATGGTATTTGGGCTTATAAGTAATCCATATAAACTTATATTTATATTAAATTTAAATAAAAAAATATGATGATGACCTCTATCTTTAGCTATATATACAATTTGTATTCATTCATACAAACTTACATCCAGTTTTTATAAACATGGCTACAAAATAAAATTTATTATGCATAATCTTCAAATAGATGTGCATACAGGAACATAAGTTTGTTTATAAGCCTTGCTGTTAAAGGATTTAAAATTCTATTCTTTGGTTTAAAAAAACTTTGCTAAACCATTTATGTTCACTGAGTTAAAAATTACAACTCTCTCAATCTGACAAAAGTAGTATATAAATATTCAGATAAAATAGTTTATTTTTATTGATATAAGAAAATTATCTATTTCTCTAGAAGTAATACGGAATGAGACGTTAGAAATAAAAACTTAGAATGTCCAACTAAGGAGTTATAAATTTTATCTAGTATAAAAAATAAAACAGGTAAGGCTTAGGGACATTCCTCTATTTATTGTAACCGTGATGTCTTTTGTAGTGGCTCATTGCATACTTGCTAGTAGAGTTAGCCATTATATGTAAGCGAGGTACAAGTACCCTAGCTGGCAAAGTACCTGTGACAATTACGATAGAAGCGGTAGAATTGCTACTCTTAACACTGTATTATTTTTGAATATTTTCTGAAGATTTTTCGAGACGGTAGCAATGACTATTCGCCATGCGACTGAAACTGACTTGCCTGCAATTGTGGCAATTTACAACACTGCAATTCCTAGCCGCATGGCAACCGCTGACTTAGAACCAGTATCTGTGGAAAGTCGCCTTGCTTGGTTTAAGGGGCGATCGCCTTCACAACGCCCACTTTGGGTAATCGAAGTAGACGGAATAATTGCTGGATGGCTTAGTTTTCAATCCTTTTATGGGCGACCTGCCTATAGTAAGACTGCCGAAATTAGTATTTATATCGCCCCTAGCTTTCATCGGTGTGGTTTGGGACGACAACTCTTAGCACAAGCAATTAGTGAAAGTCCTAGTTTGGGTATAAAGAGCTTAGTATGCTTCATTTTTGCCCACAATCGGCCCAGTTTAAAACTTTTTGAAACATTTGGTTTTCAACGTTGGGGACATTTGCCTAAAATTGCCGAACTTGACAGCGTTGAACGGGACTTAGTAATCATGGGACTGCAAATTAGTAAACCTGTTGTTTAAAGCGATCGCTATTTTCTCAGACTTATAAATCAAATTCGCTCACAATTGGTCTACATTAATTCCCCATTCTTGTAATAAAGCATCGCGAGCTTTTGACTGAGCCTCAGATCGTTGTCCTTCTTGCTGTCGTTGTGGGTCTAATTCCAAAAAACTCAGAAAGCGATCGCCATCAGGACGACAAATTTGCAGTTCTTCTGCTTTTTTGGGCTTGGGGTGATGATTGTCGTGAAACCTAGCAGTTCTCCGTGTGTGTCTTTTCCAGAGGTGTATTTTCCTACTGAATATTGCCTCACGTTAAATGCCAGGAAGTCAAACCCAGGATGTTCTGTACCATTGCCAACTCCCTTATCCTTGGCCTTTTGGGACTCCCAGTGTAGCCAGCCTTATTTCACTGGTTATGTACTAACGACAGTTCAGACGCATCTTCGTTTTCCTACTCATAGGTTCTTGCTTATTAGCTGTGAAAGTTGTGCTAATAATGATGCTTTTTGTCCCAATACAGTTCATTTAACCATTTCTTTATTCTCTCACTGTCCTCTGTGGTTCATTAAAAAATTGACTTTGACAAAGGGTTTTAGCCTTAACTGAAGACATTTTTTCAGGCTTTGATCCTTGCAAAATGCGACATTACATCGACTTTGCACTAGGATGATTCGCCTCATTATATTTAAAGTACAATCCTCATACTCAAATCCAACCACTTCGAGTGAGTAATTGGCGCACTGCTAGAAATATAGTCAACACCCACCTCTGCTACACCGCGAATCGTTTCCAAAGTCACATTCCCCGAAGCTTCAATTTTCACCCAGCTATCCTGTCGGCGAATCAACTGCACCGCCTGACGCATCATATCCAAAGGCATATTGTCCAACATAATAATGTCAGCCTTGTGCTCCAAAGCTTCTTTCACCTGCTCTAAACTTTCAGTCTCTACCTCTATTGTCAAGGGATAAGGTATCTGAGAACGAATACGGGTAACACCTTCTCCAATTCCGCCAGCCGCCGCAATGTGATTATCCTTAATCATCACCGCATCATCCAACCCCATGCGGTGATTAATCGCCCCACCCAACGCAGTCGCGTACTTTTCCAACAGTCTCAGCCCTGGCGTAGTTTTACGCGTATCCACCAACTGAGCAGGTAAATCAGCAATTTTCTCTACATATATATTAGTCAACGTAGCAATCCCACTCAAGCGCATAGCCAAGTTGAGCGCGACCCGTTCCCCCATCAGCAATGCATCCAGTGAACCATAAATTTCAGCTACTACCTGTCCCGGCTCACACCATGTACCTTCAGCCGCAACTGCCACAAAGCTGACTTTATGATTCAAAATCTGAAATACCCTAGCAGCAACTGGTAATCCAGCAATAATCCCAGAAGCTTTAGCTACCCATTTAGCCGAACCTAGCGTTACATCTTCTACTAGTAGTGAATTTGTAGTGCGATCGCCCCTACCAATATCCTCCAATAACCAGCTACGCAAAAGAGGATCTAAA
>NZ_JAVRCI010000139.1:0-1390 GCF_034530835.1 Nostoc sp. DedQUE12b
GGCGTAGCATTCAGCCCCGATGGCAAGACCATCGCTTCTGCTAGTGGTGACAAAACCGTGAAACTCTGGAATGCGGCTACAGGGAAGGAAATCATCACCCTCAACGGGCATAGCGATTATGTCTTTAGCGTAGCATTCAGCCCCGATGGCAAGACCATCGCTTCTGCTAGTGCTGACAATACCGTAAAACTCTGGAATATGTACCCAAATCACCTGAAGAATTTAATAATTTCTGGTAGCCTCAACGATCTAATGAGCTACAGTTGCAATAGGCTACGTGTTTATTTACAATTAAATCCCAATGTGAGCGATCGCGATCGCACCCTCTGCGATGGCATTGGTACTAAGAGCAATTAGAATGTTCCCTTAGACTTCGCTACCTCGGCTCTGCTCGGCACAAGTCAGGAAAAGTTTTGCTTAAGGAAATCAATTACTGCTACTGCGATCGCACCGATTAAAACAGGCGATCGCACTTTCGGTATTTCGGAGCGATCGCTTACAAAAGTCAAACAATGCACTGATGAAAACAGGCGATCGCTTCACTGGTATTTGCTGACCTAAAGTTGACTCCTATTCAAGTTTTACAAGGATGCTGAAAATTTAGCAGGAGAGTGTTCCCTTCGACTTCGCTCAGGGAACACTTTGCTTAGGAAACACTTTTTTAATAGAAAGCGATCGCGCAAATCAATTTATGGCTTATATGTACATTCTTGAATGTGCTGATGGTAGCTACTACACAGGTAGTACAACGGATCTTGAGCGGCGGCTGTGGCAACATCAACAAGGTGAGGGCGCAAAGCACACGGCAAAACGGTTGCCTGTGAAACTAGTTTTTTGTGAGTATTATCAGTACGTAGTAGATGCTTTTGAGCGTGAGAAACAAGTGCAAGGTTGGAGTCGAAAGAAGAAGCAAGCTCTAATTTCAGGGGATACAAATTTGTTGCATAAGTTAGCTGAATGTCAAAATGAAACTCATTACAGTAGGCTGACTATGACTAGCTTCGACCACAAAAACGCTCCCGCTCCCTGAGCAAAGTCGAAGCTCTCTGAGCAAAGTCGAAGTTCCCTGAGCGAAGTCGAAGCTCCCTGAGCGAAGTCGAAGCTCCCTAAGCGAAGTCGAAGCTCCCTGAGCGAAGTCGAAGCTCCCTGAGCGAAGTCGAAGCTCCCTGAGCAAAGTCGAAGCTCCCTGAGCGAAGTCGAAGGGAGCGACTGAATCTTGTAACAACTTCCGCTTTGCTTGCAGCAACTTCTGCTTTAACGTTTCCGCGTTTTGCGCAAGCTGTAGCAACTTCCGCTTTAACGTTTCCGCGTTTTGCGCAAGCTGTAGCAACTTCTGCTTTAACGTTTCCGCGTTTTGCGCAAGCTGTAGCAACTTCTGCTTTAACGTTTC
>NZ_JAVRCI010000139.1:1490-10334 GCF_034530835.1 Nostoc sp. DedQUE12b
GCTTTAACGTTTCCGCGTTTTGCGCAAGCTGTAGCAACTTCTGCTTTAACGTTTCCGTGTTTTGCGCAAGCTGTAGCAACTTCCGCTTTGATGTTATACCAATTCGCAATTGTTAATTCAAAATTCGTAATTACAAATTGGTATAAAGCAAACAAATTTTAGGCTTTTTTAGAAAAATCAACAATTCCACGTATGACAACTTCTTCAACAATTGTCCACTATAGAGTTATGAGAAATTGAGAAAATGAGTATTAATTATGGGAAGGCGAAAACGCAATTCACGTACTCTTGGCAAAGCCGAACTACGTCTAGCAAGCGTTAAATCTATTAGTCAAACTCTCGATGTCGGAGAGGGATTAACAGTCAAAGATTATACTGAAAAAATCGAAAGCGTGCGGCAATCTCTAGAAGCATACAATACCACTCTCTCTACTATTGATATCTTACTAACCCAGCTCGTCGAAAACGAACAGGAATTAGCAGACTATTCTGAGAAACTTTTGCGTGGTATTGCTTATAAATATGGTAATAATAGCCATGAGTATCAGATGGCTGGAGGCACTCGTAAAAGCGATCGCAAGCGTGCTGTGCGTCAAAGCGTGGTTTTGCCGAAGTAAGTAGGTACGATTAAACCAAAGTATGTAAAATTTTTTAAAACTAAAGGAGAAAGGTTTTTCTTTTACCCTTTCCCTTTCTCCTTGTGAATATATAATGTCAGTTCAATTACTGCGATCGCAACGTCTTCTACTGAAAATGTGGATAGACTGCTTCTGCAAATAATTGCTGAATGGCTGGCTGCTTAAGTAACGATTCGTAGTCTTGTCGCACCGGGATATCGTAACTAGAAGTGCGAGGTGCGATCGCAGATAACCAAGCAGTATGCATTGTGAAGCCAAAATCCAGTTGGGGATGGCTCAATTTGCATATAGGCCCAGCCCCTAATTGATCGGCTTGGAAGATCCAAATTTCGTTGTTATTTCCCCCAAATACCGTACAGACGATATAGCCATCTGTAGAACTGCCATTGCTGTTCAATCTCGGTACAAACTGGGGTGAACTGATAAAGTAACCAGAGGGCGCATCATAAAAATCTGCCACCTCCATTTTGATTGTATCGACCCGAAACAAAGAAGAAGGGCGATTGTGAAATGCTTCTTCTCGTTGCATTAATTCTTTTAGTGGTACAGCCCGATAGGGATACTCTTCGTACAGGTTGTAAATAAACTCAGTCAGCAGTTCTGGCCAAAAACCGAGGGATTGCCAATAAATATTATCAATCCGCTGAGGAGGCAATCCAGAGACCAGCTTTTCTTGGCAAGCATAGAACCCTATACCCCAATGACGACGAGTATCGTAAATTACTTTAGCATCTTGAATCTGACCTGTCTCGCCATCTATTTGATAGCGACCCAGACGACCCACATCCATTTGCCCATTAGATAACATTCCTCCCAACCGCAGAGGCGCAGATTTGGGAGCATCGAATTTTGAGATATCATACTTGCGAACCCATTCAGCGATATCTGTGGCGCAGAGATGGGCAGTATGCATTGTGATTTGACCGTCAGGGTTTTCGTAATCGGTCAAAAAATGCACTGTTTCTAAAGGAATTAGGGCTGGGCGGACTACCACAGTAGTCACATCTGGCTTCAAGTCAGCCCGACGCACGATGTAAATGGGAGAATTGGGCTGCTGCGATCGCGTCAATAATTGCCGCAGGAGGCGCTCAGTTTCTAAACTATTGGGAAATGGGTTATTCAGGATTTGTTCTGGGCCAATTTTCAGGGAAGTGTCCATCAGCACCACATAGTCTTTGGTAATTGCCAACTGATGCATACTTTGTTCAATTCGCACCGGGGAACCATCCGGCAGTATCAACTCCCAGTGCTGGAGTTTACCGACACCATCCCACCGCATCAGATGAACAAAATCTGGCATAGCAGTTCCCAACAATTTCTCAATCCAGCCAATCAATAATTGCGAGAAACTTTGAGAAAACTTTGAGAACATTCCCAAGGGAATCCGCAAAGAATTGTTGTCTAAAAGTTGAGCGATCGCACTTAACAGTTGCTCGAATTCCTGGGGCAGTTGTTCCAAGTCATAAATGAAACGCGCACTTTCAAGAAAATTACTCAGCGATCGCCCATAGTTAACTAAGAAAACTTCGTTAGTATAACCATCAAAGGCTGGATGAGACGTACTCAACACAGGCGAGAAAGGATAGGGCAAAGGTAGAAACGATTTCCACTCAGTGTTGCCTCCCACTGGGGTAACAACCTCTAAACTATTGGTATCAATTTCGTAGGGACGACCAGCGTCATAGGTAATCATTAATCGCTCTTGGCTATCTTTAGCCGTATTAAAGGCGAGAAAGGCAATATCTACCTCATCTCGCAAGCCCAAGGAAGGGGAGAAGCGTAACAACCCATGATCGCGAAATTGATGAGAGCGATAAGTCGGATTTTTAAAAGTTGCCTGATCTGCATAGTAGCAAGGTGTACGTGCCAGTTTCGTTTTGACAGTCACCTGTCCGCCTTGCCAGTCAAAGCGGTAAATCATCCCATCACCGTTAAAAATGTGGGTTGCATTTGGATTGGGTAAGCCCCCAGAGGCAACACTACCTACAGGCGCAATAATAAACGTATGTCCTGATAAATCTGCCGGTACATCTCCATAGATGACATTCATCGGTAAATTTGATATTTCCTGACGGCTGGAAGTCATTGCTGCCTCTGGAAATCGGGGTTCGGGAATTTTGTGATTCATTAATTGATACCCTGGTATTACACTCTGGTTTGGTGTTTTGCCTTTAGGTATAACACTAGGTTTTAATTTAAAAGTTGAGTTTTTGCCCTCAAATGTCCAAACATCAGCTTTTTCAGGATTTTTGAATCCAACTATGAAGAGTGCTGAGTTGAAAGACCGCTTACAACGGGCTACCGTGTATACACAAGTCTGAAATAGCTGATAAATAACGGTTTTACCCCACCCTAACCCTCCCTTTGCAAAGGGGAGGGAACTAGATTTCCGGTTTCCCCTAGCCGTCTTTCTTGAATAGACGAGTATGTAAGTACTTGCAAAGGGGAGGGAACTAGATTTACGGTCTCCCCCCTTTACAAGGGGGGATTAAGGGGGGTAATTCTTAATTTAATCAGCATTCAGTATAGTAAATACCTTAAAATTTAACTGCGTCAGTAAAAATTGATGCTATTTCTTTTCCCGGCTGACAGCGCTCAAGATATATCTGGGCGACTTGATCCCACGGGTTTTGCTGCAAGCAATCTTGAAAATATTCGGCTGCTGCGGCAAATTGTTGTTGTTCGTAACACGCTAATGCTCTTGCAAATACTTCTAAAGTAGCCGCTTTGCCTGCACTCACTTTTGGGGGATCGGCTGCAAACACTTCATGGACAGTCACAGCATTCGTCTTACCCTTCACCTTTACCTGACCAACTACACGAATACCATAGCGATCGCGATTTTGTAAGCGCTCAAAAGTTTGGTCGGTAATTAGGAGTGGGGCGTTGAATGTTTTGGTTAATCCTTCGATTCGCGCTGCTAGATTAACTGCATCACTAATGACTGTGCTATCCATGCGATTCAACCCGCCGACTGTCCCCAAAATTAGCGAACCAGTATTAATCCCAATGCCAATTTGAATTGGTAAGTAACCATTGGCTTGACGTTTTTCGTTGTAGGTTGTTAATGTCTGCAACATGGCAATTCCCGCCTGGACGGCATCATCGGCATCTCCTGCAAACAAGGCCATGATGGCATCACCAATATATTTGTCGATAAAGCCATTGTTTTCCAGAATGATCGGCTCCATGCGACTGAGATAGGAGTTAATAAATCGGAAATTCTCGGCGGGAGTCATGCTTTCGGAAAGGGTGGTGAAGGCGCGAATGTCGGTAAATAAAACTGACATTTCTCGCTGCACCTGATCGCCTAATTGCACATCTATAATGCTTTGCTTGTTGAGGAGTTGTAGAAATTGACGCGGGACAAAGCGCTCATAAGCTTTGTTGAGTGCAGCTAAATCTGTATACAAACGGGCATTTTCAATGGAAATAGCTGCTTGTGCTGAAAGCAGATTGAGCAACTCCAAACGATCTGGGGTAAATGCTCCGGTTGTCAAGTTATTTTCTAAATAGACAATTCCTGCTAACTTTCCTTGGTTAATCAAGGGAGTACACAGAATCGATCGCGGTTGGTATTGGCGAATGTAGGGATCTTTAATGAATTCCCCAATCCCCACTGCTTCGTGAATGGCATCATTTAGAACTACATTAGTTTTAGTGCGAATCACATAATTAACGATCGCAGTCGAAAGAATTTGGTTATCTTCAATACTGAGTGATTCCAATACCTGAATGGTATTCTCACCAACAGTTCCCTGAGCTTCAATAAGAAATTTCCCCTTAGTTGACAACAGCAAAAATCCCCGTTGCGCCCCGGCATTTTCCATTAAAATCCGCATTAAATTAGATAAAAGTTTATCTAGCTGAATTTCTTCGGAAAGGGTTTGAGAAGCTTTGATGACTGTCACCAAATCCAATGATTCGGAGCGGCTGGTACTTGTGAGACCTGTCGGGCTGGAAGTAGTGGTTGATAAAGTTGAGTTAACAGCTTTTTCTAGAATGCGCGTTAAGATTTGGGGATACTTGGCTTCTAAATCTTTTACCTTGGCGATCGCTCCCCACTGCAAATAAAGATAGCGGGCTTCTTGTAGATAAACTTGGGCGATCTTCAATTTGTTTTGGGCCAAGTAAAATTTCGCAGTTAATTCATTGGCGAGAGCCGCTTCATTCAAATATTGGTTGTCTTGAGCTAAGGCAATGGCGCGATCGTAACAGGCGATCGCCTGACTAGATTCTCCATGTACCCGATGCCATTCTGCTTCTACCAGCGCTAATTTATGGCTATAGTTGACAGGAGAAAATTTTGCCCATACTTGCAATTTTTTCTGGTTTGCTGCCACTCGCTGAAGTAACTTTTGACGTTCGGCTACACTGACAATAGAAGCTAAAGCTAGTCGTCCTAAAGAGTCATAAAAATAGAACCATCCCACAATATATAAACCCACGACTGCATCTAAATAAGGAATTGCCAAATCTGCATTTTTGACGGCTGTAGTATAATCTTCAAACCAATAATTCAGCGTTAATTGATTAGTATAAATATAAAAAATAGCTGTGCGGTAGTTACTCTCAATATGCTGGGTTAACATAGCCGTTGCATCATAAAATTCTCCCACCAACTGACAGGGATTAGTATTTTTGCCTTGTAAATTAGCAACTGCTTGGCGATACATTTGAATGAGAACAAAAATCGGTTTTTTCTTAAACTGCTGAACTGCCTCTGCGTAAATAGCTAAACATTCATCCAATTCAGCCAGATTTTGACCAGTAAAATAGCAATGCATAGTGCATGTATTGGCACAAAATGCAGCATATTCGGTATCACCCGTATCGCGCCCAACTTGAAATGCTCCATCTAGCGAAGGAATAGTATTTTGGAGTGGTTCTTGCCAGTGGCGGACAAAGGAATTAACTACAAATAAAGTTCTCGCTTGCAGGTGCTTGGCATTGAAGCGGTCTAGCACTTTCAAAGCTAATTCACCAAATTTATATCCCCCTTGCAGATCCCCGACAACGCCACAGAGAATCAAGCCATAAGTAGCGTAGGCAAAGGCTGATTCCGCAGCGTTGCCGTATTTGGCGGATATTTCTACCTGTTTAAAGACTGTCAAAGGAAAAACGTTAGGGGCTGCTAGGTAGGTTGCGGAGGCGATACTTGCAAGGATGCGAATTGCCGCTAATTTTGTGGGATGGGTAAGTTTTGGCAAGTCGGCTAAGGTGTGTACCTGCTTACCTACCAAAGCAAATTTAGTTTTTAACAGTCCCAGCATAATTTGCGGTTGACCGGGGTTGCTAGCCAAGGGAATGCCCAGTAGTTGCAGAACTTGCAGACCGAGTTTAGAAGCTGCTAAGAGTTGATCGCGGGCGATCGCAGCTTGAATTTTGATGGCATAAACCTGCACCTGATCGACTGTACTGCGGGTCTTTTCTAGTACTTCATCTGTGAGTGCATCCATGCGTTCAAAGTCCCCACCCAGATAAGCAGCTTCGGCGGCGGCGGTGTGCAATGCCAAAGCTAGCTGATACTGTTGCCGCCAACAACTAGCTGCTAGGCTGTTAATCCCCATTGTCAGATAATCTAAGGCTGGCTGATAGGCTGCTGAGGCTTTGGCTTTGTTACCTGCTGTTAAATTTAACTGAGCTAGTTTTTGGCGCTGTTGAGGGTCTGTAATCAGGTTGATGCCGAAATTCAGTTGGTTAACAATGTCAAAAATCCTTTCTTCTTGCTTTTGGGGAGTAATGCCTTGTAATAATAGTTGCCCAATCTGCAAGTGTACTGCCTGTTTTTGGTCAGTAGAAATCAGTGAATAGGCTGCTTGCTGGACGCGATCGTGCAGAAATTTGTAGACTACATCCAAATTTGTCAACGCTGTTACTTCTAGGTCGGCAACTTGCAAGAGTTGGTAGTCATTACCTTGGGGTAAAATTAGTCCGGTTTGCACGGCTTCCCAGAGTTGGGCGGCTACATCTGCGAGAGATTTTGAGCTAGCGATCGCTAAAGTATGCAAATCAAAGGAATTGCCAATACAAGCTGCTAATTTTAAAGCTTCCTGGGTGGCTACTGGCAGCTTTTGAATTTTCAGCGCCATCAACTCGACGACGTTATCAGTAATCTGGGCTGCCTGGATTTTTGTCAGTTGCCACTGCCATTGTCGCTGAGTGAAATTAAACTGGAGTAATTCTTCTGCATACAGCGATTTCAGAAACTCATTCATGAAGAAGGGATTGCCGTTAGTCTTTTGCTGAAGCAGTTCTGCTAAAGGAGTAACTTCTGCTAAATCGGCATTGTTGAGGGTATCGCTGAGAAGTTGTTGAATTTCAGGCAATGCTAAGGGCGTTAAGGTGAGTTCGTGAATAGCCACTCCTGCTTGTTCTAAGGATGCGATCGTTGTCCGCAAGGGATGGCTTTTATCTACTTCATTATCACGATAAGCACCAATCAACAACAGATATTGACTGTCTGCTTGACTCATTAACAACTGAATTAGCTGGAGTGATGCACTATCCGCCCATTGCAGGTCATCCAAGAACATTACTAAAGGATGTTCCTTTTGGGTAAAGACTTTAATAAAGTTTTGCAAGACTAAATTAAACCGAGTTTGCGCTTCCTTGGGCGATAGTTCTACAACAGGTGGCTGCTGACCAATAATCAGTTCCACCTCTGCAATCACTTCGATAATCACCTGGCCATTGACACCAAGAACATCTAATAATTTTTTGCGCCAAGTAGTAATTTCGGCTTCACTTGTAGTTAACAGTTGGCGAATTAAAGCTTGAAAGGCTTGAATTAAAGAACTGTAGGGAATGTTGCGTTGGAACTGGTCAAACTTCCCAGAAATAAAATATCCCCGGTGTTGGGTAATCGGTTTATAAATTTCTTGAACTAGGGCTGATTTGCCAATCCCAGAATAACCTGCAATCAGCATCACTTCGCTTTGACCGTGACTAGCTCGCTCAAAAGCTGCCAGTAAATTTGTTACTTCCGCTTCTCGTCCGTACAGTTTTTGAGGAATTTGAAATCTACCGGAGCGATCGTGTTGTGCTAGTTCAAATAAGATAATTTGCCCTGTAGTGTTCAGCATCTCCAGGCATTGCTGTAAATCTGCCTGTAATCCAAAAGCACTTTGATAACGTGCTTCGGCGGTCTTTTCCAGCAACTTCATCACAATTTGCGAAAGCGCTGGCGGAATTTGGGGATTGATGCGATCGGGCGGAATCGGTTGTTTGGCAATATGGCTGTGAACCAGTTCCACAGGATCGTCGCTAATAAAAGGTAAATGCTGAGTTAACAGTTCGTAGAAAGTGACTCCCAAAGAGTAAAAATCGGTGCGATAATCAATCGAGCGATTCATCCGTCCTGTTTGTTCGGGAGAAATATAAGCGAGAGTCCCTTCTAAAACATTCAGATTTCGCAACGTGGGATTTTCCCGCGACAGCAAAGTAGCAATACCAAAGTCAATTATTTTTGTTTGTTGAGTCGTGGGATTAAGAAGAATATTGGCAGGATTAATGTCTTTATGAATAATCTGTTGCTGGTGAATTTCTTCTAAAGCTGTTGCTACTTGTATAGCCAATTGCAAAAAATCCTCTAGCGGTAGAGGCGATTGATTGAGTAACTCACGCAGAGGTTGTCCACCAAAATCCTCTAAAACTAAGACTAAGGTGTTTTGATATTTCTTTAAGTCGTAGGCTTGGATAATTCCAGGCGCTTGAGCGCGGCGCGTGAGATCGTATTCAAGTTTAAACCGAGCGATCGCTTCTGGGGATGGGTATTCTTGCCGCAGAACTTTCATTACTACTGGTTGTCGATCTAACTCTCGATATCCCCGATAAACCTGAGAATTGGGGCTTGTGTGCAGTTCTGTCAGGACTTTATACCCTTCCAGTGCGATCATAGATTACTCAAGCGTTTGCTGTGTTGTTAAAGTCTATTCAGTATAAATTACTCACCTTGCAAGTGAACAGAGATTAGCCGAATGCTACAGTTAACAGACTGTGAGTAGATTGGACAAAAGCGATCGCACACATCACCAATCAAAATTACTTATTTGATTTGATTTGAAGTGGGATAGTATATTTGTCCTAGAAAAACTAGTGCTACTGCAATTAAATTACCCTCCGATGCATTAGCTAAGGTGTACACATAAGTCAAATTACCCCCCTTAGTCCCCTCTTGCAAACGGTGTACACACAAGTCGAATTA
>NZ_JAVRCI010000140.1:0-9924 GCF_034530835.1 Nostoc sp. DedQUE12b
GTGGAGGTATCCCACAGTTTTACTGTGTTGTCAGCACTTGCAGAAGTCAGCATCTTGCCATCGGGGCTGAAGCTTACCCCCCAAACCGCATCTTTATGCTCAGTTAGAGTTTTAATTTGTTGACCGGTGGAGGTATCCCACAGTTTCACCGTCTTGTCAGCACTCGCAGAAGCCAGCATTTTACCATCGGGGCTGAAGCTGACTCCATTAACCGGGCTTGTATGCCCAGTGAGGGTTTTAATTTCTCTGCCGGTGGAGGTATCCCATAGCTTCACCGTGTTGTCATCACTCGCAGAAGCCAGCATTTTACCATCGGGGCTGAAGCTGACCTCATTAACCGAGTTTGTGTGTCCTCCCAAAGTATTGGGTGCGGCAACATTGTGAACTGTATTTAATAACGCCAGTTCTACCTGGGTGCGAGTATTCGCATCTACTTCCCATAATTGATTTTGCATTTTTATAGCAGCTTTTATGCTTGATTGAAGAGCTTTCCGTCCATCTAAGTTCAAAAACCCATCGGAACTTTGAGCTAAGGAATTAATTTCACTGATTGCAGCCTTCCTCCAGCCGATAACCGCTACCCCTGCTAAAACCAAAGCTACTACCAAACCACTAACCAACCCTGAAATAGTCCGTTGCCTTCTACGCGATCGCTCCTTTTGCTCTCGCAACAACAGTTCTACACTAGCTTGGATAAATTCTTGCTCCTCTTCGCACAGATATTCTCGGCGTTCTTTCAGCTTTTCTTCCGCATCTGCCAACGCTACACCCCGCAACAATGCCCCTTCATCTCGCTGCGTCTGTTTCCATTGATTGATTCCTATCCGCAACCAATCTTGCCAAGCGCGAAAACTACGGTCTGTGTCCATCCATTGTCGTAATTCACTCCAATTACGAATCAGCGCTTCATGGACAACCTCCACTGTTTCTTGATCTTCAGGATTACGACTAGTAACTACTAATCGCGCATCTGCTAATTGTTTCACCAATCCCCAGCTGGCTTCACCCAATTCGGCTTTCGTCGCCAATCGCCGCGTATCTTCCGTTCCTTCCCCTGGATGCACTAATTGGATGAAGATTCGCCGTACTTTTTTCTTCTCGTCATCTGTCAAGTTGCCATATTTTTTATCAGCATGGCGAGCTAGGGCACCTTTTACTTCACCAATGTCCTCATAAGCTGCATGAGTTAACTGTTTTCCCTTGCGCCGTTTCCACAATTCCGTTAATGCAAACTCCAACAGAGGTAAATTACCTGGTTCTGACTCTACATCATCCAAAATGCGTTTTACCAGTCCCTCTTGAAAAGTTACCCCTAACTTCTCAGCAGGCTTGACAATTACCTGCTCAAGTTCTTCATAATTCATCGACCTAATAAGCTTGATATCAGTTTTCAATAAATCTCCAAAAGGGGGATACAATAGCGCATTTCCCAAGAAATCTGCCCGCATTGTTGCAACAAGTATATGCTTGTAGTGTGATTGAGAAGGGCAAGATGGAAAGCTAGCTAATAAAGTATCCAGGAAACTATGGCGAATTTTCTGATCCGTACATAGAGTGTAAATTTCTTCAAATTGATCGGCAATTAGCAAGACCTGATGCGTGGGATGATTTTGGTGAATCTGGCCAAATACATCAGCTAGAAGTACATCCCTATTCTGCAAGTATTTTGCTAACTGACGAGCTTGAGCTATCCGTTCAGTAGCATTCAAATCTAGAGTATAAAGTGGAACTAGCGCCAAAGCCAGAGCATGGAAAGGATCTGAATCGGGACGGAAGTGAGTAAATAGCCAGTGACCTTCATTTTGAAGTTTGGGCACCAGTCCCGCCAAAACTATCGAAGATTTCCCGCTTCCAGATGCACCCAAAACTGGTATAAAATTGCAGCTTTGAGTCGCTGCGAAAAGTTCTCCTGTACATACCTCTCGTCCAAAGAAAAACTCCGCATCATTGGGACTAAAGTGAAACAAACCGCGATAAGGGCAGGGAAGAATTTTGTCAGCAGCATCAGTCGATTCAACAGGTACTACCTGAGTACCTTCACCGTAATGGTAGTTGTATATTATTGATATACTGCCTTCGACTGTACCAAATGCAGTACCGCCACTCATATCTCCAATAGCTTGGTTCTTATTACCTCCCAAAACTTGTTGAATTTCACTTGAAGGCTGTTTCGGTTGAGGTGTTGGCTCAGTTGACATAAGTTATAGCTACCTTAATTACATACTTACGTTGCCGTGTACTCTACCAATTGCCTTGGCATTACCCTCCATTTTTCCAATCACTTGGTTGCCACTTCCACTGACATCTTGCTGGATATTATCACCACCAGTCTCTGTAGTGGATTTTTCTGATAAAATTTGAGCAATTTCTGCTGCTAGTGTGGGTTCCCCTTCTAAAATTTTCTTCAGTTGTACCCGCAATGCAGTTTGTAAATCTCCGTCTTCTGGGTCATTTGCTACATCTTTAGCTGCTTCCAAAGCCGCTGCTTTACCTTCTACCTTTGGTTGCAATTTACTCCAAACAACAGTCGCTTTTCGCCAAACATCTTCACCAAGCTTCTGGGATGCTCCTTCCACCGCCTTATTGCCCACATTCAGTAGAAATGGCAGACAGGGCGTTAAAAATTTTACTAATAAAGAAATATCCATTGGTTTATGTGGTTTATCTATATTTATTCTTGTTGTAATAACTGGAATCTCGGCTTGGGAAAGGTTTTCTAGTTTAATCGCCACTAAACCTTCCTGAAAGGCTCTTGGAAATACATCTTGAATTTTTGAAGTTGCATAACCCAATCCATCATAAAAACCTTGAGCGAACTGGATTGCGGATTGATCCTGAATCTCCTGGTTCATGCCAATGGCATAATTAATATATTTACTAATTGCCTCAGCAGATTTGACAGAGTGACAAGCATTTAATAGCACACAGTTTACACAATCTGCGTGTAATTCAAAAAGAGATGCCAGCCCTTCTGGTGGCACAGCTTTGTTCTGTCCCCCATTATCTTCTAACAGCAAACTTCCATCTTCTAAACCGTGTCCGCAGAAATGCACGATTGTGGGTTTTTCTTCTGCGATCGCCCTGCGAATATCCTGGGGTCTAACAGCAGTCCTAATATCAACATCAAATATATCCCGTCTTACAGCACGTCGGATACATTCTTCAACTTCTCTAATTTCTTTATCCAAGCGCAAACCGTGGGGAATTGCTGCCAAAATCAAAATTTTTTGTGGCTGAGTAGCTTGTTCCTTAACCATCTCCCACCCTTGATGAATGTATTAAACCCTGCCGGATTGGCAAGGGATAAATGCTACTCCAAAGCTAAACTTAAGAATTCCGGAAAGCTGTTCTTTAGGACTTACGCATTGATAGATTGCTAAGATAATGCAGTTAAAAATGAGTGTCGTCAAAAGCAGGTATCGGACAATTTGTGACAATTCCTGAGACTCATTGGAGAATTGAAATTTTTCACAGAATGATAAAACAAGAGACCTCTTGCATAAGTCGAATCGACCCCCCTTAATCCCCCCTTATAAAGGGGGGAAACTTGAAATCTTGCTTCCTCCCCGTATGTATTGGGGAGGGTTGGGGAGGGCTGATTCAACGATTTTTGCAAGAGGTCTAAGTATGTGGTATTTGTCGATTCATGGTTAGAGATAGCCATGCAATTAAAACACACATTTTTTGTTCACTTTAAGCATTTGTTTGTTGAGAAAAAATGCGTTCTGAAAATTATATTTTCAATTTAGTTATGAGTTGCAAAGGAACTTATTCACTTTAGTGGTGCGTGAGTATATTGTGGACAATCCCACTAATACTTATGCTGCTTCGTACACATGGGTAATATTTTTTGTCAATTTGTAAGTCCTAATCTTAATAAAATAAATATAATAAAACTTATTCAGTCTTGGCTTATTGGCAGATATTGGAGAAAATTTAACGTCTCAAGCAATAACCAGAGTCGCTGATAAGCCTACTCAGTAATGCTTGCAGTTCAGTGTAAGAATATATCACGATTAAGAATTTGGAGGGGCAATTGACTGACATCGTAGTTGGCTTAGACTTGGGTACAGGAGGAGTACGAGCGATCGCAGTTAATCTGCAAGGGCAAATTATCGCTCAGGCAACCAGAAGCTATCCTTTGCTAACTCCACAACCCGGTTGGACGGAACAGAACTCATCGGATTGGGTCGAAGCAAGTTTGGATGCTCTATTTGATGTTACTCAACAACTAAACGGACATCGACCGATTGCACTCGGTTTGTCTGGACAAATGCATGGCATGGTTCCTCTCGATGTGGAGGGTAAAGCAATCAGACCGGCAATTTTATGGAATGATCAGCGTACAGGTAAAGCTGTTGCTGAAATTGAAGCCGCTATTCCCCGTCAGGAGTTGATCCAGCGAACTGGAAATCCAGCAATTACGGGGTTTCAACTGCCGAAGCTCTTGTGGTTGCGGACTGAAGAACCACAAGCATACACTCGGTTATGGCAGATTCTTTTGCCCAAAGATTATCTAGGATATGTGCTAACTGGCGAAGCAGTGACAGAACCATCTGATGCTTCTGGTGTGGGCTGTCTGAATTTGGGTAATCGGCAATGGGATACAGATATTCTCCATGCTCTCAATATAAAACCAGCGTTGTTCCCTCCGGTAATCGAATCTACCGCGATCGCTGGACGGCTAAAATCAGAAATAGCCGCGCGCGTGGGATTACCTGTGGGATTACCCGTAATTGTCGGTGGAGGTGATAATGCCGCAGCAGCGATTGGCTTGGGCATCTCATCAAGCAACCTGAGCCGGGGTAGTTTGAGTATTGGCACATCAGGAGTGATCTTTGCACCCTGCAATCGCCCAATTCCCGATCCCGAAGGTCGGGTGCATTTGTTCTGTCATGTAGATGGTGGCTATCATTTGCTAGGAGTAACCCTAGCAGCAGGTGGTTCTCTGCGTTGGTATCGAGATACATTTGCACCGCATATATCATACACCGAGCTAATGGATATGGCAGAGCGATCGCAGCTTGGGGCGCGTGGTGTTCTATTTCTACCCCACCTCGCAGGAGAACGCAGTCCCCACCTCGATCCAGATACTCGCGGTGCTTTGGTGAATTTATCATTAGCTCATACGCAAGCAGATATAATTCGCGCTGTGCTGGAGGGAGTTGCATTTAGTCTGCGAGAAGCTTTGGAGGTAATTAGTGCGATCGCTCCGGTTGATCAACTCTTAGCAACGGGGGGAGGCGCGCGTTCTCACATCTGGTTACAAATTTTGGCAGATGTTTTGCAAACAAAACTCATTGCTCCCAAAGCTGAAGAAGGAGCTGCTTACGGAGCGGCTATTTTGGCAATGGTGGGGATTGGTGTTTATCCCAATTTAGCAGCTGCACTCAAGATTTTACCGCAGGCTAGTAATGTAGTACAGCCGCAGGCAAATCCTTTGTATGAAGCAGGGTTTAAGCGCTACAAGTTACTTTACGATACCCTGAAAGCCGTGCGTTAATAACTGCTGAAGACCAGAGCGATCGTTTCGCTCTTTGTCAGGTGGAAAAAACATTGAGCCAAACTCAGTCATAGAGGCACGACCCTAGTAGATGGAGAAACTCATGCCAAGTGGATATATTAAACGAAATAAGCTACTAAGTAGGTAGACATAATTAAATATAAAATAAACTCCTAGTTTGTAGTGAGCGATTTATCGCTCAGAACAAGGATTATCAGGACTAAAGTCCTTACTACAAACTTGAAATTTATTTATGCCTCGATACTTAACTACAATAAGCCAGACTGCTTAATCCAGGAGTATTCACTAAGTCAGTATTGACCATCCAACCATTACCAGATAACTCTCCAGGGAAACTTCTGGAAAGGTCGATTTCTACCCAAATATAATTTTCAGATTTATATGACTTAACGACATTACCTGTAACCAAGTTCACAAACACAACTGTGTTTGGATAAAGTGTTGTAATAAAAGGTTCTTTTGTAGTTGGTTGGCGACGTATAGTTTCCTGTCGTACAATTTGCCGACATACACTACCAATAGTAGGTTTACTCCATATATTCTGAGCGTTGTTATTCGGCTGGCAAAATTTCAGCACAGCAGTTTGAATAAATCCTGAAGTCGGAGCTTTAATTCTGACAAATCTATCTCCACTAACTGGTATATATGCTAAAGTAACTCTTGTTTTTGCCGACAATATTCTGATAGCGTTGGATGAGGTTGAAGGTTCTTTGAAAATTGCAGTATTTACTTTAGTTGCACGACAACTTGACTGTGCAGAATTAAAGGGAGTCTGCGCGATTTGAGCAAATACAGGTACACCCAGAGTAAATGTAGCAATATTTACTAGAGTAAAAATATACAATAACTTCTGAAATTCCACGTTTTTTCCTCAATATCACTTACGAAAAACTGTACATCAGATTCGGAACTTAATAAACTCTGATATTAAAAGAGCATAACCAAATTATTTTTAACTATTAGAATATCATATAATGACTTATTAATACTAATTATCAACTACGCGCCATCTCTTAATTATGAATAAATCCAAGAATAGTGGAATAGTTGAACAGTTTGTTAATACAGTGATGGGGGTAAAATCTGGGAATCAACAACAGTCTCTAAACACATCAATAGCTACTACACAAGAACTAGATATTAGAGCAGTTTTAGTTTATACACTAGGGACTATCCTACAAATAGCGGTGATGATTCTCGTGTTACTGGGAATGGAAAAATTAGTAATGTTGATTGATAACAATTCTTCTTTTCCCAATTGGGTTAGCACTTTATTGACTGGATTATTTTTTGCTCTATTAAGTATCCGTTCTCGAATTTTTTCTCTTTTAGATAATACCCGTTCTCGTCAGACCTATGACCAGGTAATCAGACCAAGATGGTCTCCTCCACCTTTAGCATTTCCCATAGTTTGGATGATAATTGCTGTTTTACGAGTAATTTCTTCTGTATTGGTTTGGCAGCAAATGAATCACCAGTTTTTAGTGTTGCCTTTAATTTTGTTTGTAGTACATCTGGCATTAGGGGATACTTGGAATACGATTTTTACTGTAGAACGGAGATTAGGTGCTGCTGTACCTGTAGTTATTTTAGGCCCTTGGTTATCTGCTGTAGTGGTGACGGTAATTTATTGGCAAACTAATGTTGTAGCAGGAATGACTTTATCATTTTCTTGTGTGTGGTTAACTGTAGCTGCTGTTTTGGTATTTAGAATTTGGCAGTTAAATGGATCTGAGCGATTGTATCCTTTAAAATTAGCACCTGTGGATCAATAAATACCTAAAATTCACCTTGATATGAAAGCCAATTCAAGATACATAAAAAAGGTAGAGCAGTTAACAATAGACCTCTTGCAAAAATCGTTGAATCACCCCTCCCCAACCCTCCCCTTGTGAAGGGGAGGGAGCAAGATTTCAAGTTTCCCCCCTTTATAAGGGGGGATTAAGGGGGGTAGATTCGACTTATGTAAGAGGTCTAATCTACCGTTTTTTTAAATCTTTAAGGGAGTTAGCTTCTAAACTAATTTTATCTAAATCTTTTTTCTTAATCATAATCAGAAGCATCGCCAAGTTTTAAATAGTACCGAAAGTAACACCCTGTTGTTTGAGCCACTTCCGGTATGCGATAGAATAGCGATCGCTCGGTAAATGTACTTCTGATTGCAAATCTAAAGGTAAGCGTCGGGGTTGCTGGGACTCGACAATGGCAATATCTTGACTAGCAACTTTATTTTGAATATCTAGATACACTTCCACTTTTACTTCACGGACACTGTTTACCATTAACCAATATTGCGCCACGCACTCATCTTCATCGACTGGTGTAATTGTATAGAAGATATTTAAACGATGATCTCCAGGCCCAAGTTTAAAGTATGCCACTAGCGGACGAAAAATGCGGTAATCGTAAGTGTTGAAAATCATTGGTGCTGACAGAGGATTACCGGAATTAAAATCTAGTTCCCACAAACCACATTTGAAACTAATCCCATCTGGAAGAGACTCTAATTCATAGTGCGTCAACTCAGGACGACTAGCGTGGGCAAATAATCCCGAATGCATAATTGGGAAGTGTGCCGGATCGATGAAATTTTCCAGCACCCGCAGAGGGCTAGAGTGATAGTAGTAAGGGCCACAGAAAATCTTTTGATAGACCGGATCGTACCACTCAGAAAACGGAGCTATGTCTTGTTTTGGTGTCCCTAAACAAACCCAAAGCAGATCGTAACGCTCTTGAATTTGGTAAGTTTTAACACAAGCTTGGGCAGGGGGCAATTGTTCGGGATTAGCCGGAACTTGTACACATTTTCCCTCGCTATTAAAGGCTAAACCGTGGTAAGGACAAACAAGAGTCTCTTTATTAACATATCCTAGAGAAAGACGGGCACCACGATGAGGGCAAAGGTCTTGCCAAGCTAAAACTTTGTCGCCATTATGCCAAAGCACTATATTTGAGCCTAATAAGCGCTTTTGCAGGACTGTTCCAGGTTGGAGGTCTTGCGATCGCGCTATTACATGCCAATCATTCAGCAAAATCTGGTCTTGAACCATGAGTATCGACACCCGTCAGGTCAAATACCTATATCTTAATTATCCTGTGGAAAAACTATCAAAGCACTTTTAGATTTGTTAACAGATAAATGTGCGATCTCTATGTATGCAAAACCTCAAAGTGGTGGTAAATTCAGGTTATATCATGTCCGGTTAAAGACTTATCATTAAGACCTCAGAGGAGCAGAGGGGCAGAGGGGATGGGTTTTTGGGCTTTCTGCATAGAGAAAGGGAATTATAACTAATTAGCCGGACATGATATTAATGTATAAATCCTATAAGTTTATCAAAGTGATAGAAAACAAAACAATGGAGCGGCAAACCCCAACTCAAATACAGCAGGATTTACTGATAAAAGCCTATGCTGCTTTCAACGCCCGTCAGATTGATTCCGTTCTTGCGTTGATGCACTCTGATGTGGAATGGGCGAATGGTATGGAAGGCGGATATGTTCACGGCCATGCGGCGGTGCGTGATTATTGGACTCGCCAGTGGAGCTTAATCAATCCTCATGTTGAACCTCAAGGTTTTCAACTTGATGAAAGCGGGCGGATAGTGGTTCATGTTCATCAAGTAGTGCAGGATCTAGATGGAAACTTGATACACGAGCAAATGGTTCAGCATATTTACACTATCGAGAATGGATTAATCCGACAAATGGATATTCAGGCTTTGTGAATTAAGGAGCCTTGGTTTTAATCTTGTGCAGTTTTTCAACAACCATATTTATATTGTTACAGCGGATGGTTATTTGGTTGGCGCAGATTTGCAAATAGCAACATTTATTTCCAAAAACCACGGTGAAAGCGGATATAGTAATTAACTGGATTCGCCGCCTCTGTTATTAATTAGGGAAGCGGTAGTTCGATATTTAATTTGTTCCCTATTTCCATAACATTCTTTGCAAAGTCTGTCATACCTGCGATCGAGGCAGCAACTACAGTAGCAGCAGTTATTAAAGCTAGTAGACGCTTTTTGAGTTTGGGTAAATTGCGTTCTTTTTCTGGCTTTTGAATTTCTACTTCTACATCATCAATATCAATGGTGATGTCATCGCGGATATCTGGTGGGAATTGGGTAGCAGTTTGGCGCAGGTTGCCGATCAGTTGCAGAATTTCGCTGAAATTTCGACAAACTTTCGATCGCCTCTGGAATCTGGGTTATTTGGTTGTAACTGAGGTGAAGCTGCGTCAGATTAGTTAAATTAGCGATCGCATTTGTTGATTTGGCGTTCGCATTTGCTGATTTGGCGATCGCATTTGTTGATTTGGAGTTCGCATTTGTTGATTTGGAGTTCGCATTTGTTGATTTGGCGATCGCATTTGTTGATTTGGAGTTCGCATTTGTTGA
>NZ_JAVRCI010000141.1:0-9842 GCF_034530835.1 Nostoc sp. DedQUE12b
AAATCGAGTGCTTTTTGCTTTTCTCCTAAACGGTTGTAGTTAAATCCAAGGCCAACCAGTACAGTTGCTTTAAGATGTGAGTCATTGAGTTCTCGTGCAATGATTAAAGCTTGCTGTAATATTTGTATTGCCTGTTGGTGTTCCTGTTGCTGTGTCAGATTTGCCCCTTGCTCTAGCAGTCTTTCTGCTTCTTGCGCTTGGGAGTTTTGAGTTTGTCCCCAAGTGGGTTGAGCCATCAGCATCACTGTTAAAGGCGTTAGATAAAAGCCCACAGCCAAAAGACTGGTGAGAATTTTTTTCATAGAATAGCGCAGAGGTAGCTGTTTTTAATTGGGTGTTAGCAAAAGTTGTCGTTAGCAACATCAAAAGTATTTGGTCAAGTCTGGGATTGCTACCCTACAGGAACGCTAAGAGCAAGCAAAGCGATCGCAAGAACAAAAATACCTTAACTTTGCGTAAGTCCTATAAAGGTTGAAACATTTATTGCCGACATCGGAGCATTTGTTATAAACGTTCGGACATTTCTTGCAAATGTTTAAGCATTTGTTGGAAATGTTTGAACGTTTGTTGCAAACGTTTGAATATTTGTTGCAACTACTTGAACATTTATTATAGATATTTGAATACTTGTTACAAGTACTTGAACATTTGTTATAGATGTTTGAATACTTGTAACAAGTACTTGAATATTTGTTGCAAACATTTGAATACTTGTTACAACTACTTGAACATTTGTTGCCAGCACCAAAGCATTTGTTACAAACGTTTAAACATTTGTTGCTAGCATCGAAGTTTTTGTTATCAACATCAGCAAAAGCCTAAATTAGGGATTTACGTTGAGTAGACACAAATATGCTATAGAAGCGTACAGCTAAAATAATTCACGAATCAATAAGGGTTTGCCAGAATGTTAATCGTTCTTTGTTGCGAATTGAACTGGATTTCATTCACCACATATTGCCGATTTCTAGCCACTGACTGAATACCCAGCAACTGTGCTGTGGAAACTACAGGTGGTTTAAGTTTCACCACCGCTTGACCCTGAGTAGGATTTTTTACGGTAAAAGTATTTAGGGGTATACCATTCCAAGTTACAAGCTGACCTGTGGGACGGTCTCGCTCACCCCGGATAATTTGCCGCCCATTGCTTCTGTAAGCTAACGCCCCATTCTTGAAGACTACTTTTTGAATTTTGCTCAGGGGAATTGTGGCAGTTTTGCCACTACGCTGAATTGATAGTGCTTCTGTCTGTGCATCAATTCCGATTACTCGACCACTGTTTGACCCACCTGCTTTTAAGATGACTTCTGCTAACTCTGGTAAGGCCACTGGAAGTTCTAATTCATCTGCTTTGACTGGTGTCTGTGCTAAGAAGAAATTTTCCGTTGTGACATCCTTGCTAATTACAGCTTGGATGTTCCCTGCTAGTGCTGCTGCCATTACTAAGATTGCCACAACCGATCTTTGGAAAAAAGCTTTCATGGCTTTAACAGTGTATTTGACTAGATTTAACTTTCTCATTAAACTTCAGAGGCGTATATTAAATTTCCGTAAAATCACTAAAACAAATTGATTATTTACCTGTAACAGTTTGTAGTTGTGCAATATAGACCTAACCCCAACCCCTTCCCTACTAGCGTTGGGCAGGGTGGTTTCATACGAAAAAAGAAAAATACATAAGTCTTGATTTCTCGTTTTGTGGCATAGCTTTTTCCCTCACTTCCATTCCTCTCCCCCACGGGGGGAGAGGCTTTGAAACCCAGTTTTAGTTTTTCTCTGCTTGTATGAAACCACCCCGCTTCCCTACTAGCGTTGGGAAGTAAAATTCAAAGCCTCTCTCCTCTTAGGAGAGAGGTTTGGAGAGAGGTCAGAGTGTATTTGCACACAAATGAGAAACGCTATATTGTTTCCCTCATCTCCCCTATTTTTCGTATGACCCAAACCCCGAACCAGGAAACCAATATTTTAGGTAAATTCACAAGTGTACTTGGCTTACTGGGTGCGGCGCTTTTCTTTGCAGGCTGGATTTACCGTTGGTCATATTTCTATTTTTTTCAGCTAGAAGTCAATACCCTCGACTTACCCGCACAGTCTTTTTTGATAGTTCCCCTGCAAATATTTCTCGGAGATGGTTGGACAATCTGCAAAAGTGCGATCGCTTTTTTTGTAGCTGCGATCGCAATTCAGGCAACATTATGGTTAATTAAGATCGTTAGTGAGACAGTAGTCTCTGCAAGCCAATTACTATTGAGTCGCATTATCTCTGCAACCCAACACAAACGCTCATGGACAGCTAAACGGCTAAAATCTCTGGCTGAATTTAGTTCTGGACAACTGCGCTCAGTGGAATTTCTGCGATCGCTAGTCAATGAGATAGTAATAGTATCCTGGGTATTAATTGTGATATTTTGGTTAGCTCGTTGGCAAGGCATCGCAGATGCACGACGAGACGCTGGTCAAAACTCCACCTTACCTGTTGTAGCTTTAATTACACCTGAAGAAAAGTTTGCTGTGGGACGCAAACTTGATGATATATTTGCAGATCCATCTTTGAAAGGTTATCGTATTATTGGCGATCGCGGTCTATTCGACGACTTGCGAGGCAGAGAAGATAATGACATCAGCAATCCACAGCAGCCGCGAGTCTGGCGCTTACTCCTAGAACGTGGCGGCTGGATTTATTTGTTTCGAGCATTACCCTCAAACGCAAAACCTGGCGAGATTCCATCTGTGTTGGCTATTCAAGAAAGTGAGAAGGGACATATCATCATTCGCAGTCCAGAAGCTTCCAAAACAAGTTCTCCTTGATATGCTGATATCTTGCACCATCCTCAATTGACCAATGACCAATGACTAATGACAGTCTTCACAGAAAATAGCGCAATATGTAAGCGCATTAGCTTATCAACACTCAATTGGTAAACTGTGTAATAATTTTTGATGATAGCCAGGAGGAAACTCCTGGTTTTTTTGTATTTGAACCCGCAGAGCAAAGAGATGACAGAAGTAACTCTTCCAGCTTTTATCGAGCAAATGTTGCAGCCGGGATTTTATCCCCATTCGGTAACAGAACCTATTCAATTAATTCAAACCCACGTTTCTTATGTGCTGTTAACTGGGGATTACGCTTATAAGCTGAAAAAACCTGTGAATTTTGGCTTTTTGGACTTTTCCACCTTAGAGAAGCGGCAGCATTTTTGTCAGGAAGAGTTACGGTTAAATCAGCGGGGTGCTGGTGAATTGTATTTAGAAGTTTTGCCCATAACTCTGGTAGAGGAGCAATACCAGTTAGAGGGAACAGCCGAGGCTGTAGAATATGTGCTGAAGATGCGCCAGTTTCCTCAAGAGTCGCTATTAAGCACACTATTTGAACAGGGTAAGTTAAATGAGACGCGCTTAGATGAATTGGGACGGGTGGTGGCTCAATACCATGCTGAAGCTCAGACGAATGATTACATTCGCACTTTTGGCGAAGTGCCAAATGTTCGCGCTGCCTTTGATGAAAATTATCAGCAAACTGAGAAGTATATTGGTGGCCCCCAGACTCAGGCGCAATTTACAGAAACCAAGCAATATACAGATAACTTTTTTGCCGAACGTCCAGAATTATTTGCTAGCAGAATTCACAACGATTATATTCGTGAATGTCACGGAGACTTACACCTGAGAAATATTGCCCTGTGGCACGATAAAATCTTGTTGTTTGATTGCATTGAGTTTAATGAGCCGTTTCGCTTTGTCGATGTGATGTACGATGTGGCGTTCACGGTGATGGATTTGGAAGCTCGCCAACGCAAAGACTTGGGTAATGCGTTTTTGAATGCCTATATAGAGCAAACTGGAGACTGGGAAGGCTTACAGGTGTTGCCCTTGTATTTAAGTCGTCAGGCTTATGTCCGGGCTAAGGTAACTTCATTTTTGCTAGACGATCCGAGTGTACCCGCGACGGTGAAGGAAGAAGCGACAAAAACCGCCGCTGACTATTACAAACAGGCTTGGGAGTACACTAAACCAAATCTGGGACAACTAATTTTGATGTCGGGATTGTCGGGTTCTGGTAAAAGTACAACAGCAAGGTCTTTAGCCCGTCAACAGGGAGCGATTCACCTGCGTTCGGATGCAGTGCGGAAACATTTAGGGGGAATTTCTTTGTGGGAAAAGGGTGGCGATGATTTGTATACACCGGAGATGACCGAGAAAACTTACACACGGCTGTTGGAATTGGGAATTATCCTAGCTAAACAAGGTTTTTCGGTGATTTTGGATGCTAAGTATGATAAGCAGCAATTGCGGCAAGAAGCGATCGCACAAGCTACAAAACATCAACTTCCACTTCAGATTATCCAATGCACAGCACCGCTGGAAGTTTTAAAAGAGCGTTTGAACAATCGCACTGGTGATATTGCTGATGCCACCGCCGATTTATTAGCTTCACAAATCAAACAAGCTGAACCTTTTACTGAAAAGGAACAACCTTATGTAAAGATTTGGGATACAACTCAGCCACAACAGGCACAATTAAAATAATTCGTAATTCGTAATTCGTAATTGAATCGAAAATTAGGAATTACGAATTATGAATTAGTAATGAGTTAAATAAGTTTTTTATTTTATGGCAGACAAAAAGAACGACCTTTTCAGTATTTCTCCTAGCTTCTTTTCTCAACTATTATTTGGGGCATTTTTAACATTTATATTAATAATGACTGGCTCCGCACCAGCCCTGAGCATCTTCTTAGGAATCATGGGCGGTTTCATCTTAAGCTGGATCGCAAATTTAACTGATAATAGTCCCCAAGCTCCAGCTGTCGCCTCATCTGATGGTGTCGATACAGGATTGAAATACTGGTTATTTTTCATGCTGGGCTTTGTATATTTGGGCTATCCCGCACCCATGAGTATCTTACTAGGTGGATTAGGCGCTTTAGCTGGAGGCTGGATTACTGCTTGGTGGGGAAGTAAGGAAGAAACTAGAACTCAGTTGCAAGTTGAAGAATCAGAAGAGACAGAAGTTGAACCAACGAATGAAAGGATGAACAAACGGCAAATCAGAAAAGCCGGTCGCCGTTACCGTCGCGCTCCTGGAAGTAGTTTCAATTACAAGTTTTGGGAAAGGTAGTAATTTGGGAATTGAGTGTTGAAAAGAGGCGGAGGAGCGGAGGGGCGGAGGGGCAGAGGGGAAAGATTTACTTGCTACTTCTCCTCTTCTCCCCTGCTCCCCTGCTCCCCTGCCCCCCTGCTCCCCTGCTTCCCTGCTTCCCTGCTTCCCTGCTTCCCTGCCCGACGCCTTAATAATATGTTCTTATATCTATCCAAATTACTGCCACTATTTTTTTATCCACTAGGATTAGCCTGTGTAAGCTTGGTAGTAGCGTTAGTGACTTTGTGGAAACGACCGCGGACTGCTGCGATCGCAATTGCTTTTTCCCTAATTTTATTGCTATTTTGTAGCAATGCTTGGATCGCTAAATCATTAGTGCGATCGCTAGAATGGCAAAATCTTCCACTCGCCCAAATACCTAATGCAGAAGCGATTGTGGTTTTGGGTGGCGCAACAAAATCAGCTTTTCCCCCAAGACCTACCGTCGATTTGAGTGAAGCAGGCGATCGCGTCATCTACGCCGCCCAACTCTATCGCCAGAAAAAAGCACCTATAATCATTCTGAGCGGGGGACGCATTGATTGGCGTGGAAGTGGTTCTCCAGAATCGGCAGATATGGCCACAATACTCACATCCATTGGTATTCCAGCTGAGGCGATTATCCAAGAACCTGACTCTCTTAATACTTATCAAAATGCTGTAAATGTCCGCAAAATTTTGTTATCTCGTGGCATTCATCAGGTATTATTAGTAACTTCGGCAATGCATATACCGCGATCGCTTCAGATTTTTCAGCGTCAAGGAATCAATGCTATTCCTGCACCTACAGACTTTCTAGTTAGTGAGGGTGAGTTGCAAGAACTCGGTAGTACTCCCAAAGCCGCTATACTCAATTTATTACCTGATACTGACAACTTACACCAATTTACCATCGCTTTCAAAGAGTATATTGGTTCTTTAGTTTATCGCTTACGCGGTTGGCTTTAATTAAAGTTAGGAGGTGTAAGAAAGTTATGAGTTATGAATTATGAGTTATTAATTAGGAAGTGCGGTAATTACCTGAATTCAAAACAGACGCGATCAATCGCATCTCTACTACTCTGAATTTTATGTCAAAAAATTTACCTTATATTATTCCAGTTGCTCAACCTGAAGTTGAGGAAGCTTTTGCCGCTTACCAAACAACCCATCAGTTTTACCACGAAGTTCGGTCACGGTCGGAGTTTCAGCGTTATTGTGATTGGTATTATACAACAGCAGAACAAAACCGCCAAGACCTTAAAAGAATGCGCGGCGAACTGAATATTTTTCAGTGGTTTCGCCGCCGATAAGTGATTTAGATGATTTCTAACTCATTTTCACGTAAATGGGCTTTAAACTTTTTACCAAACTGGACTACAATCGGTAGATTAGCGCTTACTGGTCTGTCTCGCCATTGGGTGGCAATAGCTACTACATCGCCTTCTGTACCTTTGATATCAAAAGGCTGATTCCGATGTTCAGGATGATGATACACCACTACCGAATCTTTAACGCGGACGCGATCGCCAACTTTCATAACAACATTTACACCTAGCATTTTCTTTTCCACAAGTATCTGCTACAAAATATATGATTAAATCGCTTAGAATTTGATTTAATCAGCTATTTCTTGACGCTTCATCGGGGTGCAACGGCTTAACCCTCTGCGTCCAGGCACGTCTTAGCAATCCGCGCGTACTTTTTTCTGTTTTTTGCCACGTTAATAAGTATCGCCCATAGCCTTTCTCTTTAACCCAAAAGCAGGGAAATCAAAGAAAATCAGGCGATATCGGATGTGCTTAGTACTTTGACAAGATATCCAACCCTTTTATCTTGACGCTAGGATGTTCCCCAGGTCAACTCTCTCATGAATTTTAGTGTATGGCAGATGATTGGTGATTGCGATCGCTCGTTTGAAAGCAACCGCGATGCCTGCAAAGGCAAGCTAACCAATGCTAAAAAAGTTTTCTAAGTATAATTAACTACTATACTAAATCAAACAACTTTTGTTTGAGACGCGTGATGCTGGAATTTGGGAAAAGCCTTCTTGCTTATAAACAGTTTATTCCCCACGGTCTATTGCTATCTCTGGAAACCAGAATTAGTGGGGTTGCATGTTGTATCTGATAGTTTGATTGCGCTTGCTTACTATTCTATTCCGATCGCACTACTTTATTTTGTCCGCAAGCGCCGAGATTTTCTCTTCAAGTGGGTGTTTGTCCTATTTGCAATATTTATTGTTACTTGTGGTACTACCCACGTCATGGACATTTTGACGCTCTGGTATCCAACTTATTGGTTGAGTGGTTTAATCAAAGCTATTACAGCCATAGTTTCACTGTATACAGCTTGTGAACTTATACCTTTGATGCCAAAAGCACTTGCTCTCCCCAGTTCTGCACAACTGGAGGCAGCTAATCGAGAACTGGAGCGGGAAATTAGCGAACGCAAACAGGCAGAACTCGCATTACAAGAGCGGGAAGCTATGTTGCGGCGAATTGGCGATAATCTGCCCAATGGGGCAATTTATAAGGTAATCCGCGAATTTGATGGCAGCGATCGCTTTGAGTACATCAGCGCGGGGATTGAAAGACTGATGGAAGTCAGGGCAGAAGATGCACTCAAAGATTCAAGTTTGCTATATCGCCAGTTTATCCCAGAGGATGTACCACTTTTTCAGGCAGCAGTCGATGAATCACGGCGGAATGTCTCGGTGTTTGATATCCAAGCGCGAATCCAAACGCCCAGCGGTCTGCTTAAATGGCTCCATTTTCGTTCCACACCACGCCAGTTGCAAGATAGTCGCGTGCTTTGGGATGGGCTAGTAGTGGATGTCACTAATCTTAAGTGTGCTGAAGAAACACTACGCAAGCGTGAAGCCTTATTAGAAGAATCTCAGCGAGTTGCTCGTCTCGGTAATTGGGAATTTGATATTGCCAGTGGCAAAATTACCTGGTCAAAGCAGCTTTTCGCCCTCTTCAATCGAGATCCCGCACTTCTTGAGCCGAACTATCAAGAAAACCTGCAACTGTACTGCCCAGAAGATGCCGAAAAATTAGCCCAAGCAATTGAGCGGGCAATGTCAACTGGCGAATCCTACAAACTCATCTTGCGCGCATCTCAAACTGACGGGTCTATTATTTATATTGAGGGGATTGGACATACAGAATTTAACGCGGATGGAGAAGTAATTCGTCTCTATGGAACTGCCCAAGATGTTACAGAACGGGAAGCCGCACTCAACAAACGCAAACAAGCCGAGGAAGAACTCCGTCGTAGTGAAACGCTGCTAACTACTGCTCAAAAGATTGCCCATCTAGGCAGTTGGGAATGGTACTTAGAGTCTCAAAAACAAATTTGGTCAGCCGAAACCTTCCGCATCTTTGGTCTAAATCCTACTGAATCAGTACCGACACAGGCTGCATTTCTCCAGATGCTTCATCCAGAAGACCGACCAGTGTTGCAGAGGCATCTATTAAGGGCGATCGCCAATAAAACTCCTTTCAATCTTGAATATCGCATTATCCGATCTGATGGCTCATTGCGCTACCTGGAGTTAAGAGTAGAGGTAGCTTATGATACTCAAGGTCAGACTATTAGACTGTATGGAGCTATTCTAGATATTACAGAACGCAAAGAAAGCGAGTTAGAAATCACCAAAAGCCGTGACTTGCTAGAAGCTGCCTTTAACGAATCTGCTGATGCGCTCTTTTTGGTAGATACAGAAACCTTACTGACCCTTGACTGTAATAATCGCGCAGTAGAACTATTTGCAGCCTCAAGTAAAGCTGAACTCATTGGTATTCAAGGTCAAACTTTACAAAAAGAGCAGTTTACTTCTGATGAACTAACCATTATCATCGAAGAAATTACCCAACAAAGGTTGTGGAGTTGCGAAATTGAATATGTCACCAAGCAGGGCAATTGCTTTTGGGGAAACATGGCAATCAAACAAATCAGGGTTGCTGACCGAGTGATGAATTTGGTGCGAGTTACGGATATTACCCCCAAGAAGCGGATCGAAGAAGAACGCCACCGAGCAGAAATAGCCTTAGCCAAGAGTGAAGAACAACTCAGGCTGACGATGGAATTTAACCATATCGGTAGTTGGGATTGGAATTTATTTCAGGGGACAGTTATCTGGAACGACAACCACTATCGCTTGTTAGGATTAGAACCAGAAACGTCATCAGCTACATATCAGTTATGGCGCGATGCTGTTCATCCAGAAGATATTGACCGAGTTGAACAGATTATATGCAATGCCCTGACTAAGCATACTAATTATGAAGCTGAATATCGGGTGATTCATCCCGATGGCAAGGTGCGCTGGCTGGTTGGAAAAGGACGCAGTATTCACAATGCAGCAGGTAAACCTGTACGGATGTTGGGAGTGGTGATTGATATTAGCGATGTCTACGACGAGCTTCGCTTACGCAAGCAATCAGAAATTGCTCTGAAACAAAGCGAGATTCGCTACCGTGCTATTGTAGAAGATCAGACCGAACTCATTACCCGATATTTACCAGACGGCACACTCACCTTTGTCAACCAAGCTTATGCAGTTTATTTTGGGCGATCGCCAGAGGAACTGATCGGCAGCCGCTATCAACCGATTATTTTTGAGGAAGATCGGGAGCGAGTTGCTCAATTAATCGCTTCAATTAGTAACCCAAGTTGCTAGTTATGCTTGCAGCTGTTCAAAAGGCGTTGCATAAAT
>NZ_JAVRCI010000142.1:0-9399 GCF_034530835.1 Nostoc sp. DedQUE12b
TTCCGACAATTCCCCAAATAGAAACTGCGGCAGCCACAGGCACATGCAGAACCACCCAGCCGGGGGGCTGCATGAACAAAGCACTAAAAGACAATGCAGCCGACATTACCAACAATAACAATACCAATTCAGCAAATATACTTGGCGCTGTTAATGCCGTAGGACAAGGGGCAGATTTGGCTTTACTTGGCGTTATTAACAATAAACTAGGTGATCAAGTTCCCGGTGGCATATCAGGTTTCTTGGGAAGAGGGTTTAAGTGGTTGCAGTTGGATCGCGTTCTTAATGTTTTGATATTTATCACAACCGTTCACAATGCTGGGATGTTGAGCAACAACCTTGCTCAAACCTTGTTACAGGCAATTGGAAACGGATTAACACTGATAGGCATTAAAGACGAAAATGGCAATGCATTAGATTTAAATACTTTGCTTGGCGGTGCTATTAGCAGTGTACTGCAAGGCATTGTTGGAGCAGAAAACTACGCTACTTTAAGCGCTGCATGGACAAAAGCTAGCCGCATCTATCAGGCAGGCGCAAACGTAATCAGCAGCTTTACAAGTATGAGTGATGTAATCCTTAATGGTATTGAATATCTAGCAGGTCAATCAGCTAAAGTAGGCAATGCTTTGCGTAATTTTAGAGTTGTGGGTGAACGAGCTTATGAAGTTTTCAATCCTCAGCCTAATCTCAAATGGGGAATATTTAGCAAGCTACAGAAGGGGCAAGAATCTGCTGATTTTATTTTACAAGTCTCTCAAGTCCCAATAGATGTAATACAAGCCGACACAGATTTTACTCAATCAGCAACTGAACTTACCAAAGCTATCAAAGAAGATCCAGAAGTGCCAAAAGGATTAAAAATTGAGGATGCTGCTCAAACTAAAGCTAAAGAAACCGAGGTTAAAGCCGCAAGCTTGTCCTTAAATTTGAGTGAAATTGATTTAGATAGTGACGAATAGGGGAGGATGATAAATGGCGTTACCTGCTAACTTTTCACCAGTTGAGCATCTTCATGATTTAATCCGTAAAGAACATAATAAACGAGTAAATACTTGGTTTAAAAACCAGCGAAAAGATTCCTTAGAAACTCCAAAAGAGAATGCTTATCAAGCCTGTTTGATAAGAGATGAAGACGATGCCAATACTATGTTGTTGAGGAAATTATTTTTTGAGTTTGATGTTGGGCAAGCTCAATCCCTACAAGCTCCTATTTATGGTATTCCTGTCACCGAGCATCAAAGAGGAGTAGAATTCAAGCCCCAAGTAAAACTTTATTTTAAAGAAAGATTATCCCCCACTTCAGATCGGCTAAATCCTGCTACTGGAGAAATAACTTTTAGATTGATGAATGAGGCAGGACAAACTTACACAAGGGCAAAAGCTGAGGCAATGGCAAAGGATATCAAACGAGAGTTTGGTAATCCTATCTTTGTCTGGGACAAGGGAATTTATTATTACTATTACCGAGACTTTGAAAGGGGCTACGACTTGCGATTGCTAGTAAAATCAAAAACCGAAGGTGAACGCATAGCTAAGGCAGTTTTAGCTATTCAAGGACACCCATACAATGACGATTTCTCAGACTTCCAGGAACACACAAGAGCGTATCCTACAAATCCAGGAAATCAGACCATTTACGGCCAATCTGTCAAAAAGCCAGTTAAGCGCCCTACAACAGAAGTTCGGTTTAGATACGCTCAACTTTTATTGCATGGTCGATTAAAGGTGATCAATCTGGTTGCTACGCCAGAGGCAGCACTAAAACAGGTAATCGAGCGATTGACAATCATATAAAAAAGTTCTGTGGATAACTATAGTAGTCGATGCCAAAGGAAGGGCTGAAAATCAGTGCTAGAAAGGATTGTATCAACCGATTCACTTAAGGTACTGATGGCTAAGAGATTTAATAATTTGAAATCTGCTTTAAAATTACTGCGCCCACTTAGCGGGACTGGTGATGCTGTGGACTTAGCAGATACCTCAGCGCTAGGATTTTTTCAGGCTGTTCAAGCGGGTAAAAAAGCTGTGGAATATGGCGACAGACCGGAAGGCAGCGAGCCAGGACAGCTTTTGCTTTACTCTCTCGTGCCGTTTGCTACGCCGATTAACACGGCTCCAAAGGTAAAAACCTATCTTTCAAAGCGATCGGAGACTGGTATTACAGCAGCTGGTATTGCTGTTGCTGATGCGAACATTTCAAAAGCTCCAGCGGATGTTGCTGCGGCTGTTGAATTAGTGGGATTTGTTGCAGCTAAAGCTGTTATTCGGGTACCTGGGACAACAACAACTACAAAAACCAGCAAGCTGACCGGACAAAAATATAAAACAAAGGGTGGTAACTCATATAGTTACCCTATCGGTTTTGGAGTTGGTGAAACTGCTAAAGGCTTCAAAGACGTGAAAGAAGCTATCGCCACTAAGGTAAAAACTGTCGCTACCCGTTCGGTATCCTTTACACCCGAAATTTACCGCTAATGATTGAAGGAATTATAGGGGTAGAAATTCCCCTATATCCTCAAATGACTGAGGATGAAATTGCACTGAGGGTAGAGCAAGAAGAAGCCGCACAGCTAGCTATGACCTGCTTTTGTAATGGGTCTATAACGCTAGAAGAATATATGGATATTCTGGAAATGTGTGAGGTAGATATGGATAGTTATTGTCTAAATCTTGAACAAAACTTAAACGCTACGGGATTAATAGTTGTGTGACCGGGATTAATGATTCTCTCAACTGGGACTTGGTACGACGGCAAACTTATATAGCAACTCCTGGCCCGGAAACTAGCTACATTCCCATTCCTCCTATCTCCATTATTTGTGATAGCTATCTAATGATGTTTGGATTTCGCAACGATTTAGCGAAATCCCATTGGAGATTTGCAGCCAAAGTACACATGAAGCTGCTTACACTCCCATCATCTACTTCTGAATTTATCGCAAGTGTAGACGCTTTTAGCCAAGGTTGCGGGTTGAGAGAGTTGACTCTAATTAAATTTCCCAATTTGGGACTACTGCCTTTTGTTGCAGAAATTATAATCCCTAAGTGGCACAGGCAGATGTATATTGAGGCTTGGAAATATTCTGGCGATGAAATTGACGTTAATACTCAATCTTTAAGTCTGATTCAGTCAAAGTTAACTCAAATTGAATCTAAAATCGATGCTCTTTAAATTAAATGACTATTACAAAGTCGGAAATAGCTGTTACCAATTCTTCTAGTCCAGGGCTAACACTAACTTTAGAGAATACTGGAGTATTTCTAGGAATAATAGTTAGTGCTTTGGTTATTGGTGGAGTAGCTGTACAGATAATTAGTAAAATCAACAGAATTTCATCCTCTGTCAGCCAAATTGAAGAGGCAATGAAAGAACACGTCAGAAACGCTGAAAAAATCCGCCAATTAGAAAAAACCTTGGATTTACATATTCAAGAGTACGTGAATCGAAAAGATGTCATGCAGATGGTACTGGGGCAATTGGATCAGAAAATTAACCATAAATTTAAGCGACTTCTTTTTTACACTAGGGACGTGCAGCGCTTTTTGCAAAAAGATACTAATTTTAATATTCGAGAGTACGAAGAGACTACTCAGCAGGACGAGTAACTCACTGGGGATTCACTGTAGCTTGAATCCATATTGCCAGAGGTTGCCCAAATTCCATAAAGATTTAGGTTACAGGGTACAAAAGATAATTTTCTTTACTGTCACCTGTAACCTATTCCCTTCCTAACTCCTAATTCTTGTACAGACGCGATTAATCGCGTCTCTAACTCCCTTTACTATTGCTCTAACAATTTCATCCGCTGCCACCAAAGATTCAACGGATAATAGACTACAGGTGCCCACAGACTACTCAGAATGGCAGAGGCGAGAGCGACGCGCTGATAATATGTCCAAATATCTGTCACCTTGCGCTCATTGCCGAGCAAAGTTAATTGCAACCCAAAGATAGTTTCTGCCAAAACTGCCAAAACAAAGACAATTACAGCAATCGAAATAAAATCTTCTTCGATAAAACGCTGTTTTTGGAGCAGAGCAGTTAAAGCCCCCACAATACCTAAACTGATGGCATGAGTCGGGCTAGGTGATGTCATCGAATCTTGAAGTAGCCCCAGAATTATACCTGCTAATGCTCCGGCAAACACCGTGCGCTTCACACTCCAAGCTACCACCCAAATTAATAACCAGTTAGGGCCAATTCCCAACAATTCCATACCTGGGAATCGGGTTGGTAATAATAGTAAACATAACAGTACAGAACTAGCCGTCACTATCCAGCCCAACAACTGACGTGTACCGGGATGCCAACGAGCAAGCGGCTGAATTCGGAATTTCGATTTTCGCTCTGACGATTTTGGCTTTTTCTGCCTGCTACCACCAAATGCAGGAATCTTCATTTTTCTAGTGATTTTTTCAAAGAATTTACTTAGACTTTTGCGGCATTTGATTTGCCGACTCTTGGTTTTCTAGCTTGGGATAAACAGCTACCCAATCAAGAGAACGGATTGGCGGAAAAAGCTCAATTTTTGCCACTGATGCTGGGAGTTTCTTTAAATCCAGCGACTTGATTCGTCCTACTGCCAAACCGGAGGGAAATTTCTGACTATAAGTAGATGTGGAAACTAAATCTCCTACTTTGACATTTGGAACTTTTTCATAAAACTCCAATACAGCTTCAGCAGAAGAATCTCCTCGCAAAACGCCTTTAGCTGCTGTGCGGCTAACCGATACACCCACTTGACTCTTGAGATCGCTGATTAACAACACGCGGCTAGTATTAGGAGTTACACTCTCCACCAAACCCACCAATCCGCCTTCTGCCTTGACTATGAAGCCTTCCTGAATCCCTGCATTCGCACCGCGATTCAGCGTCACTTGTTGCCACCACTGGTCAGCACTACGTCCTACCACCCGTGCTGGAATTGGTCGCGATGCCAGCGGCTCTTTTTCCACATAGCCTAATAAATCTTGTAACTTTGTCTTTTGACTTTCCAAATCTACTATACGGGTTTGCAATTCCATTATCCGGGCATCTCTGATACGTTCTTCTGGAGTTGGCCCTGACTGCAATATCTCTAATGGACGGGTAATTGCCTGGTATGTCTCAAGCACTAACTCACCTTGAGTCTGTCGCAATATCCAAGCACTACCAAGTGCTAAAGCTAACAACCCAATTTGCAACCCTTTACGATCCCACCAACGCCGTATTGTCACCATATATACCTGAATGTATTTATATAAATTAAGTTCTACTTGGATTCTATTTATATAAAACCCAAATAGAACTCAAATAGAACTCAATTCTGATATTTTTTTGCTACATATTGCGAGAGCTTTCGATAACAACTCGTTCCAACTGTTTAAAGTTTTCTAACACACGACCTGTTCCCAGCACAACACAGCTCAAAGGATCGGCAGCAATGTGGGTAATAATCCCTGTTTCATGGCTAACAAGGGTATCTATGCCTTTGAGCAAAGCACCGCCACCAGCTAGCATAATACCTCTGTCAATAATGTCTGCTGCCAGTTCTGGGGGTGTGCGTTCTAGTGTCCGCTTCACAGCTTCGATGATTACTGATAGCGGTTCCAACATGCTTTCACGGATTTCTGGGGCTTTGATGGTTACAGTTCTCGGTAGACCCGAAAGCAGGTGTAAGCCTCGGACTTCCATCATCGCGTCATTATCATCATTAGTCGGATAGGCAGAACCAAGCCGAATCTTGATTTCCTCGGCAGTACGTTCACCAATGACTAAATTATGAACTTTCTTAATATACTGAACGATCGCATCAGTCAGTTCATCTCCAGCAATACGTACAGATTCGCTGATTACCGTACCTTGAAGACTCAGCACTGCAACTTCTGTTGTCCCACCACCAATATCAATGATCATGTTGCCAGTTGCTTCGGCAACAGGTAGTCCTGCACCAATAGCCGCAGCTACAGGTTCATCGATTAAATAGACTTTTCTGGCTCCTGCTTGGTGAGCTGCATCCATCACCGCTCGTCTTTCTACTCCTGTGACACCACTGGGAATACCAATGACGATTCGGGGTAGAATTAGAGACTTACCTTCATTTACACGCTGAATAAAGCTTTTCAGCATCAGCTCGGCTATATCAAAGTCAGCGATTACACCATCCCGCAAAGGACGGAGAGCAATCACATTTCCCGGTGTGCGACCGAGCATTTTTTTGGCTTCTTCTCCTACTGCTAGTGCCACCTTTTCGTTGACATCGATAGCAACTACAGAAGGTTCTTGTAGTACAATACCTTTACCAGATACATAAACCAGGGTGTTCGCGGTACCGAGGTCGATACCCATATCCCATGAAGTGCGAAAGTTCCTAAAAATACCCACGCGTCTGTAAGCCCCCTATGTGCGATACTTTTTGACTACAACGGTAATAGTTAATTGTGCCGGATTTGATAAAGTTCTTATCCTGAGTTGAGTCAGTTAGACTATATTTTTATATGATTCCCAGGAATATTTAGTATGTCTCAAGCCCCGTACTTTTTGATATTCTCTGGTTAGATTAGTATATCCGTATATTTTTATGTGTTTCTCCAAATAGTGTGTATAAATTTTCAAGTCCATTATATTGTTAACTGTTTAACACATTATTTTCAAGTCTTTCACAATTCGCTATGATGAAAGTCGAAATTGCTAAGTACGTTTGTACTGAAAGGTAACGCGATGAGTATCAATGTTGTCACCCTCATTGGTCGTGTAGGCGGCGACCCAGAGATTAAGTATTTTGAGTCTGGTAGTGTGAAGTGTAGATTAACACTAGCTGTTAATCGTCGCACAAAAGAAGGTGAACATACCGACTGGTTTAATTTGGAACTATGGGGAAAAACGGCGGAGGTGGCAGGTAATTATGTACGTAAAGGCAGACAAATTGCTGTCAAAGGTTCCTTGAAATTTGACACATGGAGCGATCGCCAAACAGGAGCAAACCGCTCATCCCCTGTGATCCAAGTAGATCAACTGGATTTATTAGGCTCTAAGCGAGATGCAGAAGGTGGTACAGGAGATATGTCTCCAGAACATTTTTAATTGGGCATCCCTTCGGCTTTGCTCAGGGCAAGTGGGCATTGATTATTAGTCCTTTGCCTTTACAAATGACAAAGGACTAATGACAAATGACTAATAACTAATTTGCAACGTCACCGATGCTTCTACTTGCTGTTCACCACCAACAATCGGGGTGGAAGCATCAGCTGATTTCGCAGCCTCAGCCCGTAAAAACATTGGTGGTGGTGGAGGCGCACTGGCATTATTAACTTGAATGCTGACTATTTCTTTGGATTTAAAACCCAAGGCACTAAAAACGGCATCAGCTTGCTGCCGCGCGTCTTGAGTAGCTTCTTTTAATGCTTGCTTTTGAGCCGCGGCGATCGCTTCATCATTCGCAACAAAATTAATGCCGTTAATTTGTGTTGCACCGGCTTTGACTGCATCATCCAATAATGTCCCAGCTTGCTCAACAGGAATACTAAAACTCACAGTGTTAGTGGCAGCATAGCCTGTAATTCGCTGGACATTATTGGTGTAGCTGTAAACCGGGTTCAGTCGAATACCAGTAGTTTGTAATTTTTCAACATTTTTGCTCTTGAGAAACGCAACCACCGCCGATGACCTCTGAGCGGCTTCTTGCTGTACCCCCTGGGCTGTTTTCCCCTGAATCTCCACTCCTAAACTGACTTGTGCCAGAGTTGTCGGAATTGTTTCGACTCCGCGACCACTGACACTAAGGGTTCGTGACAATCTATCTTTTTCTTGTGCGAATGCAGGTAGTACAAAAGTTGCACATACAAGCATTGCTAAAGGCAGTATTTTCCACAGGTTTGTCGATGGAAAATGAGAACCGGGTAAAGCGGCTCTAGTCATCATATTTGCACTCCTCAAAGTATCCACAGATGTTGTAAATAAAGGTATATAGCAATATTCTGCTGGTCGTTGAAAGCCAACAGCCACCACAAGTTTTTCACAACTCAAGTGCGATCGCTAGATACAATTTCTATGTTCTTACTTTGACACTGCGATCGTCAAAAGCTGAAATGGTTACATTTTTTGAAACTAAAAAAATTACATCAATGCTGCACAGCGTATTTGAATTCGGATTACTTCACCATAGGATGTTTTTCAGAAACGCGTCAGAATCAAAGAGAAGGATTTTCAGAGAACCTAATGCATTTGTTAGATCCAATCAACTTCTCTTTTCCTCTGCTGGCTAGCGCAACAGAAGCCGCAGACAGTTCGATGGTAGTAGCAGCAGTGTTACTAAGCTTAGTAGTCGTTTATCTCGCCAGCAAAGTTGGTGGAGAGTTATCAAACCAAGTGGGTTTGCCGCCTGTTTTAGGTGAACTCGTTGGCGGTGTAGTAGTTGGCATCTCTGTTTTCCACCTTTTGGTATTTCCAGAAGGCGGCACAGACAGTTCTAACTCTTTAATCGTGTCCTTCCTTCAAACCACTGCTGGTTTAACGCCTGAAGCCGCTCCAGCAGTGTTTGCAGCCCAGTCCGAGGTCATTTCCGTTTTGGCAGAATTGGGTGTGATTATTCTGCTGTTTGAAATCGGCTTGGAGTCGAATTTAAAAGATTTAATGGCAGTTGGTATTCAAGCTACTGTTGTCGCAGTAGTTGGGGTAGCAGTACCCTTTGCTGCTGGGACTGTGGGTCTAATGACTTTGTTTGGTATCGATGCTATACCCGCAATTTTTGCAGGGGCGGCTTTGACTGCTACTAGTATTGGGATGACATCCAAAGTGCTGTCAGAATTGGGGCGGCTCAATTCTAAAGAAGGGCAGATTATTTTGGGTGCTGCTGTAATTGATGATGTATTAGGAATCATCGTTTTAGCGGTAGTTGCCAGTTTAGCTAAAGATGGCGTGGTGGATGTCAGCAAAGTCATTTATTTGATTATCAGCGCCACTGGTTTTATTTTGGGAGCAATCCTACTAGGCAATGTTTTCAATAAGTCCTTTGTAGCGATCGCTGATAAACTCAAAACACGCGGTGGACTGGTAATTCCAGCATTCATCTTCGCTTTTGCTATGGCATACCTTGCTGCCGTCATCCACTTGGAAGCAATTCTGGGAGCTTTTGCAGCTGGTTTAGTTCTAGAAGAGACAGATAAGCGTAAAGAACTACAAAAGCAAGTCTCTCCTATTGCTGATATGTTAGTACCAATTTTCTTTGTGACTGTTGGCGCAAAAACTGATTTGGGAGTATTAAACCCAGCAATTCCCGACAATCGGGAAGGTCTAATTATGGCAACTTTCCTGATTACAGTAGCCATTCTCGGTAAAGTAATCACAGGTTTAAGCGTGTTTGGTCAACCGGAAATCAACCGTTTAGCGATCGGTGTGGGGATGATTCCTAGAGGCGA
>NZ_JAVRCI010000143.1:0-9132 GCF_034530835.1 Nostoc sp. DedQUE12b
TTTAGATCCTCTTTTGCGTAGCTGGTTATTGGAGGATATTGGTAGGGGCGATCGCTTTCCCAGAGCTTAAATTATTTATAGACCAATTCCTTTGCGCCTCAATCTGACAGATGGTATCCAACGCCAAATCGTTTTGTACCCACATCTGCCCGGTTATCTGTCAATGCGAATCAGAAAATTTGTCATACATAATATGTAGGTAGTAACCTCTTTGCTGTAACCACACAGAAAAAATTCAGTCCCAACCTAATGCTTCACTGATTTGCGCTGCTAGTTTCAAGGGACGGAAAGGCTTGGCAAAGATAGCAGCTACATCTAAGCCAGCAAAGCTCTCTTGAGCGGACTCCTGGACTTTGGCAGTTAGTAAAATTACTGGAATTAACCTAGTGATGGGGTTAGCTTTCAGTTGTTGCAGAGTGGCACGCCCATCCAAATCAGGCATCATCATATCTAGTAAAATTACATCAAGTTTAGAGTTGGCAGCTAGATTCAACGCTTCTCGACCAGAAGAAGCAGTCAATACGTTCCAACCAGCACCCATTTCTAATCCCAATTTTGCGATCGCCTGCACATCTTCTTCATCATCAACAATCAAGATATTTCTGCTCATATTGTCACTCTCAGATGATATGTGATGCTGATTAGCTTGATTAGTCTTCAGCTATTTTAGAACGCAATCGGGCAGAAGTAGGGGAGATTTGGGTAATTAAAAGCTGTTATTGAGAGTCTACTAAAGGTAGCAGTACATAAAAAGTGCTACCTTTGCCTAAAATACTCTGAACCCAGATTTTACCATCATGTTGCTGTATGATATCTCGGCAAATAGCCAGTCCTAAACCTGTTCCTCCTTTATTGCGGGAGTCAGATGCGTCTACCTGCTGAAAACGCTCGAAGATGATTTGCAATTTATCTTCAGGAATTCCTCGCCCTTCATCTTGGATTGTAATTAAAAGGAAGTTGGATGATAGCTGATTTTCTTCAGACTCAACGCCTCTGGATTCTGAAAGAGTTGCGCTTATCCACACAGTATCTCCTGGTTCAGAAAACTTAATCGCGTTGCTCAGTAAATTGGTGAGGGTTTGCAAGAGACGATCGGGATCTGCCCAAAGTTCTACTGCTACAGGATTTATAATCAGTCGAACTTGTAATTTATCTGCCATTGCTTGCATTGCTTCCGTTGCCGTAATTAGCAAGTCTGCGGCGTTGCACTTCGCCTTGCGCGTGAAGATTTTGCCCGATTTCATCCGCTCTAAATCGAGAATATCGTTCACTAAACGAATCAGGCGTTCAGTATTAGTGGTGGCAATGCTGAGGACTTTTTGCCCCTGTTCATTCAAAGTTCCCAGTTGTCCTGAATTCAATAAATCTAATGCTCCCATTGTGGAAGTTAAAGGTGTACGCAACTCATGACTGACTAAAGAGATAAATTCGTTTTCTAGGCGTTTGCGTTCGGTGATGTCATTGGCAATTAATAAAGCACATGGCACTCCACCTAAGTCAATTAATTCGAGAGATATCAGTATGGTTTTGAGTTCTCCAGACTTAGTAGAAAATTCAAATTCTAGATTGTATAGTGAGCCAGTTTCTGGCAGAAGTTGAATTGTTTGAGCGATCGCGACTGTGTTTTTACCCAAATTAAGTTCAGCAGCAGTATCACCAATCACTTCCTCTAGACAATAACCGCTCATCTTCAAGAAACTGGGATTGACATCAATAAAACGAGCTTCCGAAACTGTAGCGATCGCGATTGGGTTGGGACTAGAGCGAAAAACTTTAGCAAACTTCTCTTCTGCTTTGGCGCGTTCAGAAATTTCCTGCTGCAACCGCTCATTTTGGGCTTGGAGTTGTCGTTGCAGTTTCCAAATGGTCAAGTGATTTTCAATTCGTGCTAAAACCTCTTCTAGTTGAAAAGGCTTAGTAATATAGTCTACCCCACCAACTGTAAAGGCTTTTACTTTATCTAGCACATCACCCAAGGCGCTGATAAAAATTACTGGAATTTCGCGGGTGCGATCGTTTGCCTTCAGGTGTTGGCAGACTTCATAGCCATTCATCTCAGGCATATTCACATCCAACAAAATTAGGTCGGGGGGAACTGCATTTGCTCCCCGTAAACCCGTAGAACCTTTAGTTACACTTCTAACTTTATATCCCTGTTCTGTCAACATGGCAGATAGGAGATTCAGGTTTTCTGGCGTGTCATCAATCACCAGTATGTCTGCTTTCGGGAAGTTGAGTGACTCTTTAGGCATGGAAATATCGACTTTAGCCACAATAGGCTACTAATTGTTTCTAGAGATTTTAACCTTAGTTCAATATCTTAATAATCAGTTACAAAAAAAATAGCAATTACCCATTTATCTACCCTAGTTCTCCCCGATTAATTTCTAATGTTAAAAACATCAAATCAAATTTGTAAATTACTTACTAAATTACACAACAAGGAGTAACTTGAATGCAAAATGCAACCATGCGGAAACCAACTATTCTTGCATCAGGAGAAGGAAATCAATTTTCAGTTATTGGTGCACAGTTCACAACAAAAGTAACCGGAGAAGAGACTAATCAAGCGTGGACAATTTATGAAATTACAGATACAGAGGAAAATGGCCCACCACTTCATACTCACCCTTGGGAAGAGGCGTTTTATATTCTAGAAGGTGAACTAGACATCCAAATTGGTACAGAAACAATTTTGGCATCACCAGGCTTTTTCGTTAACATTCCTCACAATACAGCACACGGCTTTAAAATTCGTTCTGCTACTGCGAAATTTTTGGTTTTAATTTCACCCAAGGGCGCGAAAAAGTTTTATGAAGAAATGGGTCAAGTAGCAGATAGTGCATCCCTAAACATGGAAAAAGTACAGCCTGTTTTGAGCAAATATGGATTGCAGTTTATTGCATGAAATTTTGCTTTGGGTGGATTTGGGCGCACATATGTGTGCCCCCATTGGGATAGGCAATATATAAACACGCAGAGTTCGCGTTGTAAATCGCTTTTGTTGACAAATAAATCTATTTCCACAGAAATGCTATGCACTCAATAACCAACAAGCAACTCTATTCCAGAGCAAAAACTGTCCGCTTTTTCGCTACTACTGCCCTGAGTTTGGGTTTCACCGCTAGCCTTGTTTTTTACCCAAGCGCGAGTCAGGCGGGTAACGATAATGGAGTGCCTGCTGAACTCCAGGGCGAGTGGCGGTACGGTCGAATCTCGTCTATCCAATACCAAGACAGTTACACAGGGCAGTCCGCAGCCCCAAACGGCTCTAGCGATCAATTCCAACTTGCATCTAACGGAAACTACAAGCGAAATAGGCTGATTCAAATCAACACCTACAACTGTGCGTCTAACCTTTTCATAGAGGAAAAAGGCAAAGTTAAGATTGAGGCTCAACGCCTTACTTTTGTACCTAGCGACAGCACATCTAAAGGGCAAATCTGTAATAGCGGACGCACCTACTCCAGCCGAAATACAGCAAAGCCTGAAACTTACGAGTGGTTGATCGAGACGAATGATTATGGGCAGCAAGTTTTAGTACTTGAGACTGCCGATGGTAAGGGTCGCGCTCATTATGGACGACCTCAATAAGTTAATGATACCAAGTTGCATAGAAGCCAATACGCTGAGGTTAAGAATTTTTTCTCTCTCCTACCTCCCCTAGTTCTACCCGATTGTTTTCTAATCTACAAAATATCGAACTGAGGTTATTTTATGATTCACCATATTTCAATTGCTGTTAGAAACCCTAGCCATGTTGCTCAAGTTTTGGCGGAAATCTTAAAAGCGCAAGCTGTTCCCTTTCCTCCTAACCCAGGAAGTTTTATGGTTATACCTTTTGATGAATATGGTACAGCCATTGAACTTTATCCTTTAGGTTCTCAAATAGAACCTGGCGAAGGTGATGAACAATGTGTATTTGTGCATACTGCTATTACTGCTAGGTATACAGATATTCATGCAGCAATCTCTGTACCCATTAGTCAGCAAGAAATTGAAAAAATTGGTGTGCGTGAAGGTTGGCGTGTAGTGCGCTGTAACCGCGATTCTTTCTTTGATGTGATTGAGTTTTGGGTAGAAAACAGGTTAATGGTTGAATTACTAACACCAGAAATGGCATCTCAATATTTGAAATTTGCTACCCAGCAAGAAAATCTGAAATATTTTTTGGCAGAACCAGCTTTAGCTACAACTTGATAAACATTTATTGCAATCCTATTTTATTTGTAAGAATTGCAAACAGCAACTCCTCAACTTCTCAAATAAGTTGGGGATTTTGTCGACTATAAGTCACTAAAAAACAAGCTGAGGCTTTGGGAAAGTTTTTTCATGTTGATGCAAGTTTGTTTATTTTAGAATCAGCGATCGCTTTTATTTGCACCTACCATGTGATAAACTTCTTTGCGTCTATGACTGAGACAAAAACTTTATTTCTTCATCGCCGGATATTGTTTTAATACCTGCTGTAAATATTGCCCAGTATAAGACCTGGGATTTTTTGCAACTTCCTCCGGTGTACCCACAGCAATCAATTCTCCCCCTTTGTCGCCACCTTCTGGCCCCAAATCTATCACCCAGTCAGAACAACGAATTACATCTAAATTGTGTTCAATTACTAATATTGAATTACCTTTATCTACCAATCGTTGCAACACATCTAATAATTTGTGGACATCGTAAAAAGATAACCCTGTTGTCGGTTCATCTATTAAATAAAGTGTCTTACCTGTAGCGCGTCGAGATAGTTCTGTTGCCAATTTCACCCGTTGCGCTTCACCACCTGATAAGGTAGTCGCAGGTTGTCCTAATTGGACATAACCCAACCCGACATCAAATAAAGTTTGCAAACGCGCGATCGCTTTGGGTATATTCTGGAAAAAGTCTAAACTCTCTTCAACTGTCATTCTCAGAACATCAGAAATAGACTTATCTTTATACTTCACTTGCAAAGTTTCGCGGTTATACCTTGCACCTTTACAAATTTCGCATTGCACGTAAACATCAGGGAGAAAGTTCATTTCAATAACATTCACACCCTGTCCGCTACAAGCTTCGCAACGTCCACCTTTAACGTTGAAGGAAAATTGTCCAGGTTTGTAACCCCTAGCTTTAGCTTCTACTGTTTGAGAAAATACATCTCGGATGGCATCGAAAATTCCTGTGTAAGTTGCAGGGTTAGAACGTGGTGTACGTCCAATTGGGGATTGATCGATAACGATCGCTTTATCAATCGCGTTTAATCCCTGAATTTTATCCAAATGTCTCGGTAAGGGAACTTTCTTAGTTAAATGGTGTTGCAGAGATGGATATAGTAATTCATTAATCAGAGTAGATTTGCCAGAACCAGACACACCTGTGATGGAGACGAGTTTACCTAATGGAATGTCTACATCGATATTTCTTAAATTGTTGCGATGGGCATTTTTAATTCCCAAACTACGCCCATTTCCTTCTCGGCGTTCTGCTGGTGTGGTAATTACTCGCCTTCCTGATAAATATGCACCCGTCAAAGAATCTTCTGCTGCTAATAACGCCTGAAAATCACCTTGGGCGATAATATTTCCGCCGTGAATTCCTGCACCAGGGCCAATATCAACTATGTAGTTGGCTGCACGAATTGTTTCTTCATCGTGTTCAACGACAATTAATGTATTACCCAAATCGCGTAATTTAGTTAAAGTTTTGAGCAACCTGCCATTATCTCGTTGATGCAAACCAATACTCGGTTCATCTAGAACGTAGAGAACTCCTGTTAAACCAGAACCAATTTGCGTTGCTAGACGAATTCGTTGGGCTTCGCCACCGGAAAGAGTCATAGCGGGACGGTCAAGGGTGAGATAATCTAAACCTACATCTAACAAAAATTGCAATCTAGCTTTGATTTCTCTCAGGACTAAATCGGCAATTTGTAACTGGCGATCGCTCAACTTAAATTGCTCAATTCTCTCCCGACAATCCCGAATCGAGACTCCAGTTAATTCTAAAATTCCATATTGTCCCAACTTCACCGCCAAGGCTTCCGGTTTTAACCGTTTTCCCAGACAAACTTCACACGGTTGATCGATTAGATACTGCTCTAATTTTTGCTTAACTAATTCCGAACCACCCTCATATTGCCGTTGCAAAATTGGAATAGCACCTTTAAAACTCTGCTTTCTCTGTGCCTCTGCGGCTCGTTCGTCTTTCTCGCCATACAGAAGAATTTGCTGCTGTTCTTCTGTCAGCTTGCCCCAATTTGTCTGTAACTCAAATCCATAAATCTGTCCGACACTATAGAGTAATTCCAAGTAATAAGAATTATCTTTTTCTGACCAGGGCGCGATCGCAGCGTAAACTGGCGCTTCCCAGTCGGGTACTATCAAGTCTGGCGCAAATCTTCTTAAAGTCCCAATTCCGTGACAGTGCGGACAAGCACCATAAGGTGAGTTAAAGGAGAACAATCGCGGTGATAGTTCCTCCATTACCGCGCCATGTTCTGGACAAGCAAAGTTTTCTGAAAATACTAATTCTTCTTCTTTTTCTTGTCCGTCGTCACCAAGCAGACTCACCAGAATGGCTGCAATACCACCTGATTGCTTGAGACACGTAGACAAAGAATCAACCAAACGCTCCTGAATATCAGCCTTTTTCACCAAGCGGTCAATTACCACTTCGATGGTGTGGGTAAGATTTTTATCCAATTCAATGGAATCTGACAGTTCGCGGATCTCCCCATTGATTCGCACGCGGACAAAACCTTGAGAAGCCAGACTTGACAAAAGCTTACGGTGTGTGCCTTTTTTCCCCCTGACAACGGGTGCAAGAATTTGGAAGCGGGTGCGATCTGGTAATTCCATGATGCGATCGCACATCTCATCGATTGTCTGGGGGGCAATACAGCGATCGCATATCGGACAATGGGGTTCGCCAGCCCGACCAAACAACAGCCGCAAATAGTCGTAAATCTCTGTCACCGTACCGACTGTGGAACGGGGGTTATGAGACGTTGACTTTTGGTCAATAGAAATTGCTGGACTTAAGCCTTCAATCGCTTCCACATCCGGCTTATCTAGTTGTCCGAGAAATTGCCGTGCATAGGCGCTGAGGGATTCCACATAACGGCGTTGCCCTTCAGCGAAAATGGTATCAAAGGCTAGGGAAGACTTACCAGAACCTGAAACGCCAGTGAAGACGATTAGGCGATCGCGTGGCAATTCCAAGTCAATATTTTTCAGATTATGCTGCCTAGCACCCCGAATCCGAATGGTATTCTGGCTGTTGTGGCTGGGGTACGGAAGATGTCCATTCAAGGATGCTGCTAGCTGTTGGTCTGACATATTGGCGGCGAAGAAGGAGTTTCTTATGAAACAGTCCTTAATAATACTATCTTTAATCGGTTTATTGTAGAACAATAGTACTGTTTTAGTTAGTTATCGTTCCAGATTCATGGCGCAGACATCCTTAAGAGTCTGCTAATTTGGAAGCATCTCGATTAAATATCCTTCTGAGGGCGAAGCTATGGTATCGCAAATCCAACCGCCGACCCAGCCAGAGGTCATCTACCCAGATAGCGACGGACAACCAGTGGCTAATAATACCATACAATTTGGCTGGATTGTAGAAATCAAGCAGAATATAGATTGGCTATTTGCCGACGATCCAAATGTATTTGTCGCCGGAGATTTATTTTGGTATCCCGTAGAGGGACGTAACAAAATTGTTAACGCCCCAGATGTGATGGTGGTATTGGGTAGACCAAAAGGCGATCGCCTCTGTTACCAACAATGGAAAGAAGAGGGAATTGCACCGCAAGTGGTGTTTGAAATTCTTTCTCCCAGCAACACCCAAACTGAAATGGACAAGAAATTACTTTTCTACGATCGCTATGGCGTGGAAGAGTATTACATTTACGATCCTGAGCGAAATAATTTGCGTGGATGGTTGCGTAGCGAAGACGGTTTAGATGTCATCCCCCAAATGGAAGATTGGGTGAGTCCCCGTTTAAAAGTTCGGTTTGCTTTATCAACAGAGGGTTTGCAGTTATATCGCCCTGATGGAGAACGGTTTTTAACTTATACAGAAATTTCTCGCAACGCCGAGCAAGAACGACAACGGGCGGAACTTGCAGAACAAGCTAGAAGAGATGCCATACCCCGATTATTGCAAATGGATTTGAGCATCGAACAGATTGCCCAAGCTTTGGCATTATCAGTGGAAGAAGTGCGAACCTTTGCTCAGGAGTAACGCCGTGTGCAATTTTTTAATCGCGCTATTAGAAATTGAATTTGTACTTGAAATATTCTGATTATGCTAGCCAATGCAGCCACTCATAATGTCACCTGGGAAAAGTTACCTGATGATTTTGTTTTAGACAACAAACCAGTGGATAACATTAATCAGCCACTCTTGGCTGCTGCTTTAACAGAAAGCTTGGAACTTGCTGGAAGATTACCCGCCGATGCTTTAACCATCACTAACTACGGTATCTGCGCCACTTTGAATAATCGATTTGTCGTCAAAGCACCAGATTGGGGTTATGTACCATCTATTCGAGTCTCACGAGAAGAAGTGAAGCGCAGTTATACGCCACGACTCCAAGGTGATATTCCTGTAATTGTGATGGAATTTCTCTCAGATACCGAAGGTGGAGAGTATTCGAGTAAACCGACCTATCCCCCTGGTAAATGGTTTTATTATGAGCAGATTTTACAAGTGCCAAACTATGCCATTTTTGAACCAGACGGGGGAGTTTTAGAAGTTTATCGGCGAGATGATTTAGGAAATTATGCACTGCAAACACCAGATGCAAATAATCGTCACTGGATTGCCGAAATGAACTTGTTTTTAGGCGTATGGCAAGGAAGCCGAGAAAACCGCATAGGTTATTGGTTGCGTTGGTGGGATGATAACAGCGAACTATTACTGTGGGGTTTGGAGTTAGCAGCAAAAGAACGGCAAGAGAAAAATGTCGCTCAACAGCTTGCAGAACAAAAAAGTCAGCGTGCAGAGAGATTAGCAGCCCAGTTAAAAGCGCTAGGAGTGGAACCAGAGGTTTAACTCGGAAGTTCGACCTTTTTACTCGGCCATTGGTGTTTGGAACTCGGAAGTTCGACCTTTTTACTCGGTCATTGGTGTTCGGAACTCGGAAGT
>NZ_JAVRCI010000144.1:0-9099 GCF_034530835.1 Nostoc sp. DedQUE12b
ATCCCATACATTGGCGCTTGAGCGCTGTTGTAAGGTTGTTGTCATTGTTTTATAAATGCGATTATTTGCAGATGAATTAGGTAGGTTTGACTACCTGTTACACATCTTAAATAATTTATTGCGTTTTGTAAAGTACTTTCAGAAAAAACTTTCTCTTGGGATTTACGCACCCACAGAAAATCCCCAAACCTTTGAAAAAGCGGGGACTTTGGGTGATATCACTTTGGATTTTAGACTTCGGCTTACCTCGACTCCGGCTCCATCAAGCGAAGTCGAGATGCTCGGCACAAGTCGCTCAGTCGAACGATTTTGGATTATGAAAAATGCACTTTATTCTTTAATTCGTTGCTGGCTGCTTGGATATGGACTCTATACCCACTTCTTGTAAAGGTGGACGCATAGATAAATAAACCAATGGCCCAAATAGCGGTATCAAGGCTATTAACCAGAATAACTGCGGATTTTTCCAACCGCGACGCGCCATATCATCCCCCAGCAACGTGGGAAATAATAAGCAGAGTAAGCAAAAATCTAAACTCATCACATGGATGAAGCGGTTAGTTTGCCACTCTTGCACAAAATTGCTCCAATCTCCACCTCTTATACCGTAGGTAACTAGAATAATCGTGGCTACTGTCAATACAAAACCAGTCACACGAGAATCTAGTAATTTGAGCAATATATTCTTTTTACCAACAAACTGATTATTTGGTTCTCTAAAGGCTAAGTACGGCAACAAGGCAAAAGCACCAACTCCGAAAGAGACAGTAGCAAACAGCCAAGCAGGTATTTTTTGTCCTCTACCATCAATAAAGATTACTGCACTGTAAATAAGAGGCCAGATGCCCATGAGGTTGAATAGTGCTATGACTAACGGGTTAACGCCTTGCCACTGCCCAATAGAAAGGTTTTTAATTAACTCGAATGTACCAGGTTGCTCAGGAGGCGCGAGGAAAAAAGCATAGACAACAAATCCCAGCCACAATAGACCAAAGGCAATTTTTTTAAGCATGAAAGATTTAAGTAGTATTAATTATTGATTTTGCCGTTATAAATACGGCTATCTGCTTGCTATGGTATTGTTTGCTCGCCTAAAGGCGTAGCGGCTTGTTCCTAAAGATTAATCGCTAATTAAGGATTGAAATAGCTGAAAGCTTTTGAAAGATAATCAGCAGCAGATGCTACTACTGCGATCGCACTTTCATAATCTAGGCGCGTTGGCCCCAAAACTCCCACACTTCCTACGGGTATAGAACCTCGGCGATAGTTAGAAGAAATTAAGGTGCAGGTACGTATCGGTTCTAATGGATTTTCTGCGCCAATGCGAATCGTTACCTTTGGTTTACCACCATCCTCTGGTTCTGGTTCTTCAAATATTAATCGCCACAGTTGGTCTTGTTCTTCCTCCAGCAGGTGGATAATCGTTTGTACCTGCTGTAACTGGGAAAATTCTGGCTGGCGTAAAACTTCTGACACACCCCGAACCATAATTTGGGTTGCAGTCGGTGCAAGAGTGCGACGAGTTAATTCGGCAACTGAGTTTTTCAAAAATTCTCCGTAGCGTTGGAACTCCTGATCTAGTTCGCTCCAGTTGAGGTTGGCTAATTCCAACAGACTTCGCCCCCGTAAGTGGGTATTCAAAAAGTTAGAAACAATCTGTAACTCGCGATCAATTACCTCTGAATCCCGTTGGGTTTCTTCTGGTGTTGGCGACAAATCCATCAATTTAGAATGTGTCTCATAACCATCTGTCACCACAATCAGCATGATCCGTCCGGCTTCAATTTGCACTAATTGTAGATGTCGCAATAACGCTGTAGTGGTTTGCGGCATCGTGATCAAGCTAATGCAACCACTTAAGGTTGCTAAAATCTGCGCTGCTCCTTGTAGTAGAGTTTCTAAACTCCGATCTTCCCACTGGAGATGCTTTTGCAGTGCTACTTCTACTTCTCGCCCTAAAGTTTCTGTACCACTTTGTGGAAGCAAGCTACGCATAGCGTCTGTCTGCGACACGCTGCGCGAACGCAGAGAAGGTGTAATTAGCTGGTCAACATAAATACGATAACCTGAATCTGAAGGTACACGTCCAGCAGAGGCATGTGGTTGGTAGAGCAATCCAGACTTTTCTAAAACACCCATTACATTGCGAATTGTCGCCGAGCTTACGCCCAGATCGTACTCCTCAACTAAAGCCTTTGAACCAACAGGCTCTGCCGTTGCAATGTAGTGACGTACCGTTGCCCAAAGTATATGCTGTTGTCGATTTGTTAACTGAACTTCCATAAGGTATGTTTTGCTGAAGGCAAATTTTAATCAAACTCTGAAAAAATTTGTGGATTTAATCGAAAACAGAGAATCTTAATAATTTATTAAGATAAGATAGCAAATTAGACAACTATCTTATGATAAGTATTTTTAAACGTTATATATAGAGCATTTTTTAAGAGTAAAGTTAGAATAGTAGCTCAACTTTATTTTTGCAAAAGCTGCTAGTCATAATGTACCCTCGCGATGCTTCTTTATAACCGTATTTTTGCACAAATTTTTACTTGCAACAGTATTATTAGATACGTATATTTTTGCAAGGGCTAATGCTGAAGTGTGATTTGGGACAGTCGAAAAGTTTTGTGCAGATGTACCTGATACCCAAATTTTAAGCTTTCCAGCAAGCCTATAAGTTGATGTACTTCTGCTTTTAGCATAGCAAACGCCAGATGGAAGGGTAAGTTCCATCTGAGTGATGTATCTGAAAAAGCTAATATTGGGGAATTGAAGGGTCTACTAGTAGGGAATAAGCATCAATACCACCCGAAATATTTTGCACATTTGTAAAACCTTGGGCAATCAACCACTGGCACATCTGGGCAGAGCGGATGCCATGATGGCATAACACCAGGGTTTCAGCTTGGGGATTAAAGAGGGTAGGTACTTGATCTCCCCATTCGGCAAATTGACTTAAAGGTAGGTTGACAAAGCCTTCAATGCTAGCGATCGCCAATTCTTCTGGTTCACGCACATCTACTAGCTGAATACTTGCATCACTAGAAGAAAGACGTTGCGCCAGTTCTTCTACACTAATTTGATTCATGAGTTCCCTGTCATGAGGTTTTTGTAAATAGTCCTAATACTATTTATGGTGACAGAAAATTTCTGCCTTGACATCAGCATCCATTCTCAAGAGGGTTGATTAATTCTGCTAGGCTTTCTGCTTAAATGGCTGTAAACCGTCTTTTTTAATAGGTTTAATGTGAATAGGCAACGTTCATTTATCGGTTTTATCGTAGCTGGGGCGATCGCAGTGCTAGTAATTGCGATCGCAGGCTTTTACTGGTTTTTCGCTAAAAGTCCGGCTAACCTCATTGGTTCTAGGTCTGGGCCTGGTGCAGCCATATTCGTATCGAAACTGTCCCCTGCAATGGTTTCATTATTGACAAATCCTGACCGTTTGCAGGCGTTGGAGCGCGAAGAGGAGCTATCTAAACTCAAAACCAGTTTATTTGCCAAGAGTGGCATAGATTACAAACAAGACATTCAACCCTGGTTAGGGGACGAAATTACATTAGCTATCACCACCTTAGATATTGATCGCGATCCAGAAAACGGACAGCAGCCAGGATATCTGTTAGCATTAGCAACCAAACAACCGGAGAAAAGCCGCGAGTTTGTGGAATTGTTGTTTTCTAAACGAGCGTTAGCTGGTGCAAACTTAGCTGTTGAACAATATAAAGGTGTAAAACTGATTTCTGACAATTCCCAGCCAGAACAAGACTTGCTTGCTGGTGCTGTTGTCGGTGAAGGCTTTGTGTTGTTTGCCAACGATCCGAAAGTACTACGAGATGCTATCAATAACGTCCAAGCGCCCGATCTGAATTTAACTAGCTCACCCGACTACCAAAAAGCTACCAAAGAACAGCTCAAAGGGGGTTTAGCTGTAGCTTTCTTGAATCTTCCCATCGTGGCAAAATGGCAAGGGTTAGAGTTACCAGAACAACTTTATAACAGCCAAATTATATCCTTGGTGTTAAATCCTAAAGGATTGCTGGCAGAAACCACCTTTTTGACTTCATCGGAAATTGTCCCTCCATCTGCACCGTTATCTAAACCTGTGGGAGCATTGCAATATGTTCCAGCATCCGCAGGTTTAGCAATTTCCGGCTCGAATTTGAGTAATTTGGCTGACAGTGATTTAGCCAAACTCTGGAAACAAGCAACAGCAACTATATATGGTTCTGGGGAAGATGTGATTTCTCGGTTAGCAAAACCTTTGGCAGATGTTCAAAAACGCTGGGGTATAAACTTACCAGAGGATATTTTTAGCTGGGTACAAGGAGAATATGCTATGGCATTGTTACCGGAGAAAGAGCAAACAACTCCTCATTGGATTTTTGTAGTAGAAAAATCCGAGGGTGTGGAAAAAGGTATTGCTCGATTAGATGCGATCGCCTCATCCAACGGACTCAGCATCAATACCCTGACTATAGATCAGCAAAAAATCTCCGCTTGGACAGAGTTAACCACGGCTACAAAAAAAAGCGATGTCAAAGAAGGAGCATCTTTCAGCATTGAAACAAAAGTACAGGCATTGCATACAACTTTAGGAAATTACGAAATTTTCACGTCTGACTTAGAGACTATGGATGAAATTCTCACAACCAAGAATAATTCCATAATTGACAATCCTAATTTCAAAGATAGTATTGCGGCAATTCCCCTACCAAACCAAGGCTATATATATCTTGACTGGACAAAGAGCCAGAATTTGTTAGAGCGTCAAGTACCTGTTCTCAAACTAGTGGAAGTCTTAGGTAAACCATTTTTTAATAACCTGCGATCGCTCACAGTCAGTAGTTATGGAACTGACACGCGATCGCTCAAAGGTGGTGTCTTCTTCAAACTCCATAATTCGTGAGATTTTCATAAAAGCTCAGGTGCAGAAGATAAAGGTAAAAAATTCTTTTACCTTTACCCTTTACCTTCTGTACTTTCTTGCTTAAACATATTTACGTAGGTTTTATGTAATATTTGCTAGCTAATAATTTGATTGCCAGAATTTCCCACTCGGATGCGATTTAAGCCTACTGTCGAGATCCAGAAACAACCTAGCAATTAGCTGTCAACTTTCCAAAACATTAACTGTGGCACATTTGAATGTGGCACACCCAACTGAAATTTCACTGGATTTTTTTCATTAGAATATGTATATATCATCACTAATTTAAAAGCCTGTTGGAGGGCTACTATGAAATACTGTTGCCCCCGACTTCAGTTTCGCGGCGGTTGGCTGTTGGCTATTATATTTACCGCCATTACAGCTACCCCTGGGATAGCACAGACAGCAAACTTTGCCACTTTGAATTTATCAACAAACTTTGATTCATCACAAGGAACAGTGCAGGGGTTTACAGGCGGTTCTTACTCACTGTCTGCCATAAGTAACCGCGATCGCGATCAAAAAGCCTGTATTGGCTTTGCCGATTCTAAACCAGATCACATTATGGTTTTGGAAAAAGACTTTTCCCAGCTAACAATCCAAGTTGATAGCAACAACAACGACACCACTTTAATCATCCAAGGCCCAGATAAAACTACGATTCGTTGTGGTGATGACACTGGCAAAAGTAAAGATGCTAGCGTTAGCGATCGCGACTGGAAAAGGGGCACATATCGGATTTGGGTAGGTACATTTAACCCTGGAGTTAAGCGTGATTATACTCTAAAAGTGGAGCAGCAGTGAATTGGGGAATGGGGAGTAGAGGAGAAGTTGTAGTAAGTTTTTCCCCTCTGCACCTCAGCCTGTTGTACCCAATCCCCAATTCTGATTCCCAATTTTTAGGTGTAACCTGAGAGGATAATATGGGAGAGTAGCTTGTTGTGCTTTCCGAGGGTGCTATCTCGTGCTATCTATACTGCGTGCTGACTTTCGTATCATATTTGAACGTGACCCAGCTGCCCGTAACTGGTTGGAAGTTTTATTTTGTTACCCTGGTTTGCAAGCCTTGTTATTCCATAGGCTGGCTCACTGGCTGTATAGTGTTGGTCTTCCCTTTATTCCGCGCCTGATTTCTCACTTGGCTCGGTTTTTGACTGGAATTGAAATCCACCCTGGTGCAACAATTGGGCAAAGTGTGTTTATTGACCACGGGATGGGTGTAGTAATTGGTGAAACTGCGATCGTGGGAGACTATGCTCTAATTTATCAAGGTGTCACCCTTGGGGGTACTGGTAAAGAATGTGGTAAACGTCATCCTACTGTGGGTGAAAACGTCGTAGTCGGAGCGGGAGCGAAGGTACTGGGCAATATCCAAATTGGCAATAATGTCCGTATTGGTGCTGGTTCTGTTGTTTTAAGAGATGTGCCTTCAGACTGTACTGTGGTAGGTGTGCCTGGGCGCATTATGTATCGTTCTGGAGTTCGGGTTTCACCTCTTGAACACAATAACTTACCAGATTCAGAAGCTCAAGTAATTCGTGCTTTAGTAGACCGGATTGAAGCGTTGGAAGAACAAATACAAACTCTTCAGCGCAACAGTTCTTCAGACAAAACCCCTGTGTTAGTAGGTTGTGTAGCTTCTAACCAAGCTGATTTATCCCAAGACGCTCCTGTGTGCAGCCTTAAAGATAAGGCAATACAGGAGTTTCTAGATGGTGCAGGTATTTAAAGAATTAATCTGCACTTTTGTCTAATTCTATTTAGCTGCAACAAATCTGAGGCAATGACAAAAGAGCCACCCAGCAAAACTCATTTGCATCGTCAGAAGATACTAATAATTCTTCTAGTGCTGATAAGTGGCTCTTTATTCTATTTACTATTAGTTCGGCTAGGATTGATAATGCCTGTGGGGCAAATTACTCAGGTATTGTGTTTTCAATATTGTCAGCCTGAACCACAACTTCATACTCCCTTAGCCGAAGACGAATTATTGAATTACGACCAACCCCTTGAGCAATTAGTTTCTACAGCCAATAACAATAAAAAAATTTCTCTTTTAATTGAAAAATCTAGACACAGACTAACCCTGTACTATGACCTAAAACCACTCAAGTCTTACCCTGTAGTTTTTGGTACTAACCCCATTGGCGACAAACAAGCAGAGGGTGACAGCAAAACTCCAGAAGGTATTCTGCAAATCAAAGACCTTTATCCTCACCCACAATGGTCGAAGTTCCTATGGCTTGACTATCCCAATCCCCGATCTTGGCGAAAGTATTTTCAGGCAAAAGCTAGTGGTAAGTTACCTTGGCATATTCCTATTGGGGGCGAAGTTGGGATACATGGTGTCCCTGTGGGCAGAGATAACATGATTAGCGATCGCTATAATTGGACTTTGGGTTGTCCTTCCCTGAAAAACAAAGATGTAGATGAACTATATCAATGGGTACAAAAAGGTACAGTTGTCGAGATTCTTCCTTAATTTGAAAAGATTGTTCAAGGATTAATTTCTTCACAAAACCACTCTTGATTTTCATCACGCTGGTAAAACCTTCTATTTTGTGGTTCACCGCGTAATTCTAAATGATCGACCTGCACCGGATCGAGTAGCAGTAGACAAAAATTAGGCACTGGCTGCATAGGTTCGGGTGCTGGTGGTGCAAAAGCCTCTGGGGTATGAACTCTGGGTTTACCAGGATGCGGCCAAGCAAACTGTAAACGCGCCGCATCACTTAATTCTTGCCACATGGCGATCCGGGCTGGCTGTAAAACCTGGTCAGAATCATTACTGCTTATCAGGGTCAAACAACCAGTGATGCGAAATTGTTCTCGTGTATTGGGGAAGTACCAGCAAACTTCTACCCAAGGTTGTTGCTGTATCTGATCGGCTTTGGCGCTACGGTTATCGGTGATAAATTTTAGCTGGTTTGTATCTTCCAGAAAGCCGCGAAAGACTAGGGTACGATTGGCGGGGCGACCATTCGCTTGTAGCGTTGCTAGTTGCAGGTAACGGGCATAAACAAGGCTACGGTTGCGATGGAGTGCATGAGCGATCGCACTTCGCCAAGGAGCAAGAGACATTATACAATTCTGTTGGTAATCTAGCGCCAGGTATTCTTGAACATACTACCACTTCAATACTTCTGGTTGTGCGCCAGTGATTCCTAAAAGTTATCTAATGCCAAGAAGCTTTAAGATTCCGGTGCTGTAAGACAAACAAAGAAAGACGGTTCGTCAGAATTTACAAAAACCATACTCGCATAATCTACTGCGAAACTCGCTCAATACACTACAGTCAAATCTGAATCTGTTAGCTCTAAACCAAGTCCATATTTCCAATCTATTCGACTCCTTACTGCATCTGCCGCTTGTCTATCTGTTAACCCTTCGGCAAATTGCATGACTGTGATTAATGCCAGTTTCCCTGGAGACATTGCTGATTGTCCGCATCTGGCTGGGAATAGGATGGTAAACTCTCTATCTGCGTATAACACTCCTAATTCATCGTACATTTTCATGTACATATTCCCTTTTGGGAATAGACTTCTTGCAAAAGTTGGGGTAAGGGAAAAAGGGTAAAGAAACTCAAAATCCTTTCCCTTTAACATGCATCCTTTTCCCTAAGAGTGCAAAAATATATTTTTGCAAGAGACTCCATGAGCTGCGCTCACAAGGAACAATGAAAATGATCTTGGAACGATTTTGCGTTGTTTCAGCCTCTATTTTCAAGGCAGGTCTAATGACGCACGCGCTATTTGTGCTGTTTGTTTTGGTATTTCCCATTGATTTTTTGGATGCAGTGTCATACACAGATACCACAAGTTACTCTATTTTTTGTATCTTCTGACCTGCTGCTCTAAGCTTTATTAGGGGGTCTTACCCCCTATTCACCAGCTGTATCCTTAAAGGCGAGGGAGGCTGGGAGGGAGAGGTCTGTCGAACTCACGTTAATATAAATTCTCAATAAAAACAGCTATTTCACTGCGATATCTGCGGCGGGCTATGACGCTCGACGGCTCACTAAGGCTGCGCTATCGGTATCGCACTATTAAATCGGTGATTTATACTCCTAATTTTTAGCACCTAACTTTGGAGTACTGCACCTCAATACTACAATAACCTGAGTTCGGGTTAAGCATTGTGAGATAAAAGCCATTCCATCTGAAGGC
>NZ_JAVRCI010000145.1:0-9004 GCF_034530835.1 Nostoc sp. DedQUE12b
GTCGATGCATTAACATAACGGGTCGATGCATTAACATAACGGGTCGATGCATTAAGTCAAACATCGCTCCCAGTTTCCAGTTATCATGCCTTTGGAATGGTATTCGCTTAGTTTTTTCATTAATGAGAAAATATTCATGAGATATAAACTCTTGGGCAAAAGCGGGTTAAGAGTCTCTGAACTCTCCTTGGGAACCATGACCTTTGGTGAAGATTGGGGTTGGGGTGCATCTGTTGACGAAAGTCGGAAAATCTTTGATAGCTATGCAGAAGCAGGGGGAAATTTCATTGACACCGCCAACGGTTATACCGATGGTAGCAGTGAAAAAATTGTCGGTGAGTTGATTGCTAAAGAACGAGAACGCTTTGTAGTTGCGACAAAATATTCCTTTCCCTTGCAGATGAATAACAAAAAGGGCGACCCTAACGCCAGTGGAAACCATCGCAAGAATTTAATTCAGTCTTTAGAAGGTAGCCTGAAACGGCTGAATACCGATTACATTGATTTATTTTGGTTGCACGCTTGGGATTTCACAACACCGATTGAAGAAGTTTTGCGATCGCTTGATGATGTAGTGCGTCAAGGTAAAGTACTTTATATCGGTATTTCGGACACACCCGCTTGGATCGTTTCCCAAGCAAATACCATCGCCCATTATCAAGGTTGGACGCAGTTTGTCGCCCTGCAAATTGAGTATAGTTTAATTCAACGAACACCAGAACGTGACTTGCTACCGATGGCTAAAGCCTTAGATTTAGCAGTAACACCGTGGTCGCCTTTAGGTGGTGGTGTGCTTACAGGCAAATATAATCAGCCTCCTCAAGATAGTAGCGAACAAGGAAGATTAGTAAATCCAGCGTTTGGAACTATTTCAGAACGTAATTTAGCGATCGCTCAAGTTGTCAGTGAAGTTGCAACCGAAATTCGATACACACCTTCACAAGTAGCATTAGCTTGGTTACACGCTCAAAGTGGTGTGATTATTCCGATAATTGGGGCACGTAAATTAACGCAGTTTCAAGATAACTTAGCTTCTTTAAATATCACCCTCTCGCCAGAACATTTGCAACGTTTAAATGAAGTGAGTCAAATTGAACTGGGTTTTCCCCATGACTTTTTGCAGAATGATGTTATTCGCGATCGCCTTTTCGGTGGTACATTCAATACCATAGAAAACCATCGTATTTAACTAATAGTAATAAACAGTAACACATTCAGGCATTAATTCAATCCATCGTCAGAGAGTTTCGCCTAGCCTTGCAATTCTGTAGAGTTGGATTTAAAAGGCATTAACAACGTAGAATCATGAGCGACAACAGCATTACATCACGTTTGTACCCTACCCGCATTGACATTCCCGCTGAAGCGCGAGTGCAAATCGTGGTACTTCTCAACCAAAGCTTGGCAGCTACTTCAGACCTGAAAACCCAAGCAAAGCAAGCGCACTGGAATGTTAAAGGAACTGACTTCTACCAGCTACACCTACTATTTGATGAACTTGCTGGGGAATTAGAAGGATACATCGATATGCTAGCTGAACGCGTTACAGCTTTAGGCGGATATGCTTTTGGAACAGCGCGCGCCGCAGCTAGTAATTCAATTTTGCCAGAATATCCCTTAGATATTTTGGATGGTAAAGACCATGTGACAGCGTTGGCAGATCGTTATGCACTCTACGCTAAACATCTCCGGGAAGCGATCGACAAAACTGATGAATTAGGCGACCTCGATACTGCTGACCTTTACACTGAAATTTCCCGCACCATTGACAAACGACTCTGGTTCTTAGAAGCTCATTTACAAGTAGCAGAAATTAAGGCAGAGAATGGCAAAGCGGCTACTACTAAAACTCAAAAGATCCCTGCTGGTGTAAAGTAAGCACTTTTGAGAGACACTTAATTTACTAATAGGGTGCATTAGACTAAAGTTCAACGAACCCTATGATAACGGTATCTTAATGTGAGTTATACGAAATTCTCTACCTAGAACTAAAGTTCAAAAGTGTCTCTCTCCGACTCGGAGAGGGGCATTTTTATGTGGTAAAACTAATTAGCCGTCTTGAATAAATGCAAAATTTGCCCACCCTGCGGGATCTTGCTACATCCCCTAACCCCTTCTCCCAATATTGTGAGAAGGGGGACTAAATTCAAAGTCCCTCTCCCAAGTTTGGGAGAGGGATTTAGAGGATGTTTGAAAAGTCGTGATTGATGTATCAAATATTTTTTACCCCTCCCTAACCCTCCCCGTATGTATTGGGGGAGAGAACCGGATTTTTCTTGTTTCCCCCCTTTACAAGGCTACGGTGTACACACATCTTTGTAATGAAGCCCAAACCCTGGAATTACCCCCCTTAATCCCCCCTTGCCAAGGGGGGAAATATCTGGTTCTCCCCCAATGCATCGGGGAGTTAGAGGGGGTCAGAACGACTTGTGTGTACACCGTAGCCAATACATCGGGGGGACTAAGGGGGGTAACAACGCAATTAAAATCACAGTCAAACACTTTTCAAACAACCTCTTAGGGCGAGGGCATTATATGAGCCGTCGAATTCACGTTACCTCATCAGATTTTTAATATGTGTCTAAACACGGTCTAGCAGCTAATATTGTTGTGTAAAAATTTAAATTGCAGTCATTTAGTTTTCCAAGACTTTATTTTATTCAATTAAAAATATTTATCAAATTTTACAGTATCTTTTTGGTAAGTACGCCACTTTTAAGTGCGTACTTTTCATTTTATATGTATATACTTTACTATTTAAATAGTTACAAATTAGGTCTAATCAATCAGAATTCTAAACTTTGAATTCTAAATTCTTCTAAAAAGAATTAACAACGAGGTAAATTTATGTCTCAAAATACAATTACCCACTTAATTCACGATCGCAATGCCCGTGGTCATGCGAAAATGGGCTGGCTCGATAGTTATCACACATTTTCTTTCGGTAGTTTTTACGATCCTAACCGGATGGGATTTCGCTCTCTGCGGGTAATTAACGACGATCGCATCGCCCCTGGTGCTGGATTCCCTACCCATAGCCATCGTGACATGGAAATCCTCACCTATGTCTTAGAAGGTGCTGTAGAGCATAAAGACAGCTTGGGTACTGGCTCGGTGATTCGCCCTGGTGATGCCCAAATTATGAGTGCTGGAACTGGAATCAGCCACAGTGAATTTAATCCCTCACCAACTGAACCACTACACTTACTACAAATCTGGATTCTTCCCGATCGACAAGGAATAACGCCAAGATATGAACAAAAAGCTTTTCCTCTCGAAGAAAAGCGCGGTAAACTCCGCTTAATTGCCTCTAAAGATGGGCGCGATGGTGCTGTGACAATTCACCAAGATGTTGAGTTATATACATCTGTTTTAGAAGCAGGCGATGTTGTTAATTATCAAGTCAAAAGCGATCGCTATGCCTGGTTACAAGTAGCACGAGGCATAGTCAACTTAAATGGTGAAGAACTCAGAGCCGGTGATGGTGTACAAATCAACGGCGAAGAACAGCTAGAAATTAGCACCAACATCGGCGGTGAAATCTTGCTTTTCGATTTAGGCTAATATTGCAGCTAAAAGGGCGCTTAGAAACCGCGTCGTAAACAAAACCTGCTTCCGCAGGTTATAACAAGGGGCTTAAGCCCCTTGTTTTGTTTTAGTCTGCGCAGACGGACTTCGCCTGTGTAAAATGAGACTGTTGGAATATATCCAAATCACGATTATACTTTCTCATAAAACCATCAAAATACTTGGGGGCAATGGCCAAAAAGTTCTTAGTTTGGGAAAGATATATCAGACTTTAATAACTATTAGAGGTGGCTGTAATGCCGACGATTCATTTTGTGGATGGTGAAAAAGGCGGGGTAGGAAAATCTCTCTTTGCCAGGACAATGATTCAGTATTGTCTGGATAAGAGAATCCCATTTGTGCCAGTGGAGACAGATAGATCGAATCCAGATGTCGCAGGGGTATATAAGGAGATATGTAAATATGCTGTGTTTAGCGAGAATGAACGACAGGCAAATAAGGCAGATAGAATATTTGAGTGGGCGATAGAGAAGCCAGTAATTGTGAATTTATCTGCACAATCCCATAGAGCAGTACAAGGGTGGATTGAATCTAATCAATTACTTGAACTAGGAAGTTCGCAGGGAGTTCTGTTTTGCAAATGGTTTGTATCAACAGGAGGATACGACAGCATCAACCTGTTTGCTCAGTCAGTGAATACTTACGGTGAGAAAATCCCTCATATTTTGGTGAGGAATTTAGGGCTGTGTGATGATTGGGAGCATCTAGAGTCAGACTCTAACTATCAGAACATAGTAAATAAATATCAGATAAAAGTTATAGATTTTCCGAAGTTAGCGTACAGAGAAAGAAACATAATTGACCAAAATCGCCTGACTTTTGCAGAGGCTAGAGAATATAAAGAATTTGGGATAATTGGAAAACAGAGAATAGTGAATTTTCTGAAACTTGCTTATGGTGCTTTTGAGAAAGTAGGTATCTGGTATGAAAAAGTTGAGTAACAGTCATTAGTCATTAGTCATTGGTCATTAGTACCTATGACTTAGGACAAACTTTAGCTGGAGATTGGATGGGGGTGCGATGGCGTACCCGCTCACGTTGGCGATCGCTTTGCGAATTTGACTACAATTCTTAAAAAGAGTAGTAAAAACCTAAATGTCTAAAAAGTCCGATTCGCAGTTCCAAAATCTCTTTAGTTCACCCAAATCAACCAACTGGGACGAAAGATTAGCCCAAATAGCCTATCGCTTTAACCGAGAATATCAACGTGAAACCTTTGAACTCCCAGCAGAAGTACAGGCAATGCCGATATTCCGGGAGTGGATTGGAGGTAGTTTCTCAGGTAGAATTGCTTCCCCTTTCTGGGAAATTGCTAAACCTCAAAAAAACCAACACTGTATAGATATTGGCTGTGGGATCAGCTTTTTAATCTATCCTTGGCGGGATTGGCAAGCGTTGTTTTATGGGCAAGAAATCAGTAATGTGGCGCGCGATACCCTAAATTCTCGTGGGCCACAGTTGAATTCTAAGCTGTTCAAAGGTGTTGAGTTGGGAGCAGCTCATCAGTTAAACTACCCATCAGAGCAATTTGATTTAGCGATCGCCACCGGATTTAGCTGCTATTTTCCCCTCGAATATTGGGATGCTGTACTAGCAGAAGTCAAGCGGGTGTTAAAACCAGGTGGACATTTTGTATTTGACGTTCTCAATCCAGAACAGCCTTTAGCAGAAGATTGGGCAGTTCTAGAAACCTATTTGGGTGCTGAGGTGTTTTTAAAGCCTTTGACTAAGTGGGAAAAAACGATTAAGGCCGCTGGTGCTAAAGTCGTAACGCACAAATCAGGGGAATTATTCGAGTTATACAAAGTACGGTTTTAAAAATACTATTACTCAGGGATAACTGGACTCATTGGATCTAAAGAAGTTGTAAAAACAAAATAGATTACCCCAGTTCCGAGAATCATCACAGCTAGACTGAACAGCAACACCCACCTGTCTGTTGGTTCGTAAGTATCTTCTTCGATATCACGACGGACAGCAAAATAGTGTACTGTTGAGAGCCACACCGTGATTAAACCCACCAGCGAAAAGACTAAACCTAACTTCCAGCCGTTGCCAGGACGGGGTACTAAAGGTACATGGAAGGCACGCAGACGCACAATGACGACACCAAAACCTAAAAGAGCGATTCCTGTCCGCATCCAAGCGAGATAGGTACGCTCATTTGCCAAGTGATCTCGGATTCTGGACGGATTCAGTCGTCCTGGCTTTTTTTTATCTTTTTCTTCTTCTGTAGGTTTCAATTTTAACTGCATCAATAACACCCTTATCCCCAAAGCGGCTCTTATCAAAAAAATGCGAAGGTAGTAGAAAATCTCTTTCCAGATGACTTGCAACCAGCACAATAGTTGCGCTACTGAAATATGCTTGTTGTGATTGTACATTTTTCCCAAAATTTATTTTAATGCAGATATAGAAATAAAACAAGCCTAAAATTGAGGATAGATAAATTCAAAAAAATAGCCAAGATCAGAGAGATGTTTTACCAGTGTTTGTCCTGTTTTTCTCTGATTTTGGCTGTTACCCTATTTAAATTCAGAACAATCATTCAAAAATAGACTATGCAGTTCTATTTCAAGACTGATTGCTAGGCGCATTAGGAACTCGTGTATTTATTAGATCCTGCGATATATCTGGGATAAACCAGTTAGCCTCTTTGCTGTTAACAACTTTTACAGTCGGGACATTTAATTCAATCGCAGCAGTATCTGGATTCCTCTTAATTACCAACTGAGTTCCATCAAGGATCTTCAAAGCAGCGGCTCCTGTCAATTCTTCACCTTGTCCATTAGGACTAGAAGTGAAATTTGCTACCTGGACATCATTCGGTAGATAGATGCCATCACAATCCCAATTATTTTTAGTGGATTGACCATCAGCTAGAAAATACAGACCATTCTCGTATACCGCATCTTCATCTTCATCATCATTCGGTCTTTTACCGTATACCGCTATGGTATTACCTGTTTGGTTGTTGCATTGACCCCAATTGATTCCCGTCTCTAAAGCATATTTTTGCAGTGTTAATTCCTCGGTTCTCTTTTGAATTTCTTCTGGTGTGAGACCTTCAACTTGAGTTTGAGTATCTTTTGTCTGCGAGAGTTGCTGAAGTGCTTTAGTGACTTCGATGTAATCAGGGTTTTTGCTAAATTTTGGTCTATCAGCAAAAGAAGGTTGAGCAAAAGCTAGATTAGCAACAATCATTAAGACAATTAGCAGAGATTTCCAGATTTTCATGTTTTGATTCCTGTTGATGGGTAAGATATTCTCCAGTTTAGAATTCCTTTGGCTCAGAAAATTGATGATGCATCTCTTTATTAGACACTTAATTTTTCTTGTTCTTCACTCGACGGCTGAGTATTAAAACCTAAAATCAATGAGAATATATAACTAGAAACTACAGATAAAAGAGTCCAAGTAACATTTTCTGTGACAATAAACACGCCCAAACCAATCAAGATACAAGGGACAAAAGTATTGCCATTTTCAGTTAAAAAGTTGGCGATCGCAGGCAAGTAGGTTAACTTGTAAGCCGTATAACACCATACACCCACTAGCGTGAAGAATACACTTATAATTACCAGTAGACTATCTAATTCTGAGTTGGCAAACAGGGGCACGTAGACGCTGATATTATCACTGCCATTAGCAAAGGCGATCGCAGCGACATTGCAAGTTTGCGGAGAAACAAAACTCCTAACTATAGAGGGACAAGACTGCTCGGTTTCTTCTTCGGCTTCCTCAGATGAATCCTCTTCGCGTTTTAGTAAACTGCTCACACCAATGATTATTGGCATAAAACCAAGTAGTCTAATCCAGTCCTGCGGTATGATTAGTCCACCGAAGAAACCGGGAAGGCTAGCAATGATCAATGCTGCAAAACCGAGATACTGACCAGCAAGGATGTGACGACTGCGAAAGGTTTTACTTATTTGTGAAAAAAACAACGTCAGAATGACAATATCATCGATGTTGGTGGCAGTGAATGCGGTAATCCCTGTGGTAATTGCAGTTACTAAATCGTTCATTTGTGAATGTCCTTATATTCATGCTTGGGCATTAGGCGTTAGAGTGCTGAGTGCTGAGTGCTGAGTTAGGAGTTTTATTTATCTCCTTGTCTCCTCATCTCCCCGCTCCTCTGCTCCCCTGTTCCCCTGCTCCCTTGCTTTTTACTTGCCGTTTGATTCCGTGCCGAAGCTTTGATTTATACTTTAGTCAAACTAACCGATAGAATCAAATGCTTTTATTTGTCAAAATGATAAATGAAAGTGATTAAAATTTTGACACTAAGTCTTAGGGATACGATAAATGGCAGGAATGACGCTTGAGCAGCTAAAAATATTTCTGGCTGTGGCGCAGAACTTACACTTTACTCGCGCAGCAGAGGAGCTTTATATTACACAACCTGCTGTCAGTGCAGCGATCCACAACCTAGAGCAAGAATACGGAGTGAAACTATTTCATCGGATTGGTCGCCATATCGAGATTGCTGAAGCGGGTAAATTACTACAAGTGGAAGCGCAGAAAATTCTCGATCAAGTTTCCTTGACTGAAAGGGGATTGCGAGAATTGAACAATCTGCAACGGGGTGAATTGAAATTAGGGTCGAGTCTGACAATTGGCAACTACTGGCTACCAAGTAAGATTAGTGAGTTTAAGAGCCAATATCCTGGTATCCAGATTGACTGTACCCTTGCCAATGCAGAAACGATTTGTGTCGGTACAGCGATGGGACAGTTTGATTTAGGTTTGGTGGAAGGTGATGTGAAGCCAGCGCTTCAGAGTACTCTAGAGTACGAAATAGTGGGAAGCGATCGCTTGCAAATTGTGGTTGGTCAAAAACACCCTTGGTTTGAGTGGGGAGAAGTTGATTTAAGTCAACTAACCCAAACTCCTTGGGTAATGCGGGTGCGCGAATCTGGAACTCAGCAAAGGTTTGAGGAAGCGTTGCAAAATTGGGACATTAACCTCAGCGAACTGAATGTAATTTTAGTGTTCACCAGTGGTGAGATGGCAAAAGCCGCGATTGAAAACGGCGTAGGTGCAACTGGAATTTCTGAGTTGATGGTAAAAAAAGAAATCCAGTTGGGGACTCTGCGGGCAATTCGAGTTATTGATAACAGAGAAAGCAACGGTGCGATGCCTGCGGCGGGCTACGCCTACGCAGAAATAGTTCGACCTTTTTTCAAAATCAAACACCGTCAGCGTTTTCAAACTGCTCTTTCCAAAGTCTTTGAACAAATGTTGATATCGTCTATGTTGGATAGTTCACATCAACATTTATCAGTTATTTAAAGGAGATTGGGGATTGGGCATTGGGCGTTAGGAGTGCTGAGTGCTGAGTGCTGAGTGCTGAGTTAGGAGTTAAGAGTTAAGAGTTAAGAGTTAAGAGTTAAGAGTTAAGAGTTAAGAGTTA
>NZ_JAVRCI010000146.1:0-8856 GCF_034530835.1 Nostoc sp. DedQUE12b
GGGGAGCAGGGGAGCAGGGTAGCAGGGGAGCAGGGGAGAAGTTGCAGTAAGTTTTTCCCTCTGTGCCTCTGTCTATTGTGCCTAATACCAATACCCAATGCTAGTTTTTTGGACGTTGGCTAATATACATTGGTCTAATAGGAATACCGGAGTTTTCAGAAAACCTCTTGCTTACTTAAATGGAATATGTGATACTCTAAAAACTATCAATAAAACACGGTAATTCTATCGATTTGCCGGAGTTTAGAAGGACAGAATTCATGCAGCTACTATGGTTCATCCCAACTCATGGCGACGGACGTTACCTTGCAACTGCTACAGGTGGACGGGCAGTAAGCTTTCCTTATCTGCGGCAGATTGCCCAAGCAGTGGATGACCTTGGTTATACAGGGGCATTGCTGCCCACGGGACGTTCTTGCGAAGATGCTTGGATTGTAGCGTCAACGTTGGTATCACTAACGCGACAAATGCGTTTTTTGGTAGCGATTCGTCCCGGCTTGGTATCACCTGGAGTAGCGGCGCGGATGGCGGCGACTTTTGATCGCCTCTCTGGGGGACGCTTGCTAATTAATGTCGTGACCGGTGGCGATCCCGTGGAGTTAGCGGGAGATGGCTTGCATTTGGATCACGATCAGCGCTATGAATTAACAGATGAATTTTTAACAGTATGGCGAGCGATCGCTAGTGGAGAACAAGCCAATCTTCAGGGTGATTATCTCAATATTCAAGATGGTAAACTGCTGTTTCCACCCGTCCAAAAGCCATATCCACCATTGTGGTTTGGGGGTTCTTCTCCTGTTGCTCAAAAAATTGCTGCCAAGCACGTAGATGTCTATCTAACTTGGGGTGAACCACCGGCGCAAGTAGCCGAGAAGATTGCAGCAGTTCGCAGACTTGCAGAAATACAAGGCCGGACTTTGCGATTTGGGATTCGCCTACATGTAATTGTGCGCGAAACCGAGAGCGAAGCTTGGGATGCAGCGAATCAATTGATTAAGTATGTGGATGACGAAGCGATCGCTAAAGCCCAAAAAGCTTACGCCCGGATGGATTCAGTTGGGCAACAGCGAATGACTCAATTACACCACGGTAATCGTGAGGCATTAGAGATTAGCCCGAACCTGTGGGCGGGAGTCGGTTTAGTTCGGGGTGGTGCGGGAACAGCCTTAGTAGGAGATCCCCAAACCGTAGCTGCCAGGATATTAGAATATGGAGATTTAGGTATTGAGTCCTTTATCCTCTCTGGCTATCCCCACCTAGAGGAAGCTTATCGAGTTGCAGAACTTCTATTTCCCCATTTGCCATTAGAAAATTTACCCACAGTGGACAAGCAACACGTCTTAAGTCCATTCGGCGAGATTGTGGCAAATGAAGATTTCCCTAAGCAAAAGCTTCAAGAAAGAGCAACGTCCATATCCTAGTAGTTATGAACTAGGAGATTAATAGCTATGCTGCACCAACAAATCGACCAAAAAATCTCAGAAAAAGAAGCGTGTGTATTGCGTCGTCAGTTGGGAATACCTAACAATAAACGCTTGTGGGTACTGGCTTGCATGGATGAACGTTTACCAGTGGAGAAAGCATTAGGAATTGGTGAAGGAGATGCTCATATTTTCCGTAATGCTGGGGGGTTAGTTACAGATGATGCAATTCGGTCAGCGATGTTAACTACACAGTTTTTTGGCACCAAAGAAATCATCGTTATTAATCATACCGAATGTGGCATGATGACAGCATCAGGAGATTTTCTCAGTGAGGTATTGCGAAATCAAGGTATTGACGTGGATCGAGTTAATGTCGATCCTGCTTTGCCAGAGTTGAAGCTACCAAAAGGCGTTTTTTCTAAATGGATCAAAACCTTTACCGATGTGGATGAAATCTGCACACAGCAGGTGGAATTACTGCGGAATTCTCCTTTAATTCCCCAAGATGTAGTTATTCATGGCTACATCTGGGAAGTAGAGAGTATGAGTTTGCGCCATCCTTACAAACGCTTGAGTGAGAAAGTCAACACAGCATCAGCGATGAATACCAAAACCACAAAACATACTGAACCCGTTTTAGAAATTGGGAGTTTAATTGAATGACAAATATTTTAGCGATCGCAGGTAGCCCAACCCATCCATCTAGAACCTATGGTGTTGTCGAATACACTGCCCAGCTTTTACAGCAAGAAGGGTTGCACGTAGACATTATTTCAGTTCGGGATTTGCCTGCTGAAGATTTAGTTTTTGGACGATACGACAGCCCTGCTTTAGAACAGCCAAAAGCTTTATTAGCAAAGGCAGATGGTGTGATTATTGCCACCCCAATTTACAAAGCTGCTTACACAGGAGTGCTAAAAACATTTCTAGATTTGCTGCCACAAAAATCATTAACAGGTAAACCTGTGTTACCAATTGCTCTGGGTGGAACGATCGCTCATTTATTAGCAATTGAATATGCCCTAAAACCTGTGTTATCTGAATTAGGAGCGCGGCATATCCTCGCTACTGTTTATGCAGTAGACAAACAAATTCAACGCCAAGCCGATAACAGCGTTCTGTTAGATGAGGAAATTGAGCAAAGACTCAAAGACGTTCTCAAGGAATTTGTTAAAGCTGTAGAATATGATGCCGCAGCGCCTCAAGAATTGGTTCATGCCAATTAAATAATCAAGTTTATACCTCCGTTTGCTCGTAGCAGAGGGGTAATTTTTACCCATCTGTTACTTTTTTTAAAGTTCATCAGATCCACATAACTTTACTTTCAGAAATCGCACTTTTATTGCAATATTAAAATTATTTATAGCCTACACTCATACTTATCTCTCAACTTCTATAGTCTATTCAAATAACACCGCTATAATTGATAATTTTTCTACAAAATATCTTGTATATATGCAAATTGTCTCCTAACTCTACCTGTAGTAGATGAGTTAAATTTACTCATCTACTACTTTCTCCACTTAAATTTGAAAGTTTATCAACAAATTCACAAAATTATAGGTTGGATAAGGCTAATACCTTACCCAACCAAAGGGCGATCGCTGTTAATACAAGAGCATCATAACTTTATTCAGCTTTAACAAAGGCGGTAAAAAGTTTATTGTAAATGAGTAGCGATCGCTAGAAAAACAAACTTTCTTTTATTTGGCGCTAATTACAAGCTGTCATTGGCGCAACCAGCCGTAGGAACCGCTTTTCATATTAAAAGCCACCGTATATTAATGGCAATGTGCTTTTTTGGCCAGGTTAGCCAGTAAATTAGAAGTAGGGCGTAAAAAAATAAACTCAATGAAAGCGATGTCTAACGACAAGCCGCAAGGCGTCTGCGCTTCTGAACTTGCATCTATCGTCGGTGAAGAAAATGCTATTTGCCTTTGGGAAAATATCGAACTCAGTCAGCAAAAACGTATCCAACAAGCTATAGCTTCTGGAAATTCACCCAGTTGTATTGTCTATCCCCGCAGTCAAGAACAGCTAGCCGCAGTCATTACCACGGCTCACGCAAATAACTGGCGCGTCCTTCCCTGTGGTAGTGGGAGTAAACTTAGCTGGGGTGGTTTAGCAAAAAGCATTGATGTTGTAGTTAGTACAGAACGCATCAACCAACTGATTGAACACGCCGTTGGCGATTTGACTGTCACCGTAGAAGCTGGGATGAAGTTCTCTGATTTGCAAGCACTTTTGGCAAAATCGCGGCAATTCCTCGCCCTTGACCCCACAGCACCAGAGTCAGCAACCATTGGCGGTATTGTTGCCACAGGTGATACAGGTTCTCTGCGGCAACGTTATGGCAGTGTGCGCGACCAGTTACTAGGTATTACCTTTGTCCGTGCTGACGGAGAAATCGCCAAAGCTGGGGGAAGAGTAGTTAAAAATGTCGCCGGATATGACTTGATGAAGTTGCTTACGGGGTCTTATGGCACATTAGGCTTTATTAGTCAACTAACCTTTCGCCTGTATCCGCTAGCCGAGGCATCGGGGACGGTGGTACTAACTGGGAAAGCTGAGGCTGTATCTCAAGCGGCTGATATCCTTCGGGGTTCGGCGTTAACACCAGTTCAGGCTGATTTGCTATCAACTAAATTGGTGTCTAGTTTAGGATTGGGTGAAGGGCTGGGATTAATTGCTCGCTTCCAAAGTATTAGTGAGAGTGTTAAGGAACAATCAAACCGAGTTTTGGAAGTTGCACAAAAGTTAGGGTTAAATGGGGCAATTTTTGCCGATGATGATGAAGCTAATCTATGGCAGAGATTGCAGGAACGAATACATAGTACTGCTACAGAATCTGTAATTACCTGCAAAATAGGAGTGTTACCTACTGCTGCTGTGGAGGTTTTGACTCAGGTGGAGTTGGGTTTAATTCATATTAGTAGTGGTTTAGGTTTGTTACAATTAGAGAGTAAAAATCAAGTTTTGAAAATCCGCGATCAGCTAGGCTCTGCTGTAAGCTCTCGCACTCAAGCGAATAAAGGTTTTTTAACAATTCTGTCAGCACCAGTTGGGGTTAAAGAACAAATAGATGTTTGGGGTTATACGGGGAATGCTTTACCGTTGATGCGCCGTATTAAGGAACAGTTTGATAGTAAGAATATTTTAAGTCCTGGTCGGTTTGTAGGTGGAATTTAAGAACGAACCGCGAAGGACTCGAAGGATGCAAAGGAAGAGGGGAAAAGTAGAAATATGCAAGTTTCAGATAATTCTGTTAATAATACGGCTAGTTTAAAGAATTTGAAGGGGTTTGATGTTAATCATCCACCTGAGCCAAAGTTGATTGATAGTTGTGTACATTGTGGATTTTGTCTCTCAACTTGTCCCAGTTATCGGGTGCTGGGTAAAGAGATGGATTCTCCTAGAGGACGTATCTATTTAATGGATGCAATTAACGAGGGTGAGATTGCTCTAAATACGGCAACGGTAGAACATTTTGATTCTTGTTTGGGCTGTCTTGCTTGTGTGAGTACTTGTCCTTCGGGTGTGCAATATGACAAATTAATTTCTGCAACTCGTCATCAAGTTGAACGCAATTATCCCCGTAGTTTACCAGATCAATTTTTTCGTCAACTGATATTTTCTTTGTTTCCTTATCCTAACCTTTTACGGGTTTTATTAGTTCCGTTATTAGTTTATCAAAAGTTAGGCTTTGCTAAGTTATTTCGGGCTACGGGTTTACTAAATAAAATATCGCCCCGTTTGGCAGCAATGGAATCAATTCTGCCAGAAATTACTCTCAAATCTTTTCAAGATAATTTGCCTACTGTGATTCCTGCTAAAGGTGAAAAGCGGTATCGAGTCGGGGTAATTTTGGGTTGCGTCCAACGCTTGTTTTTCTCCCCCGTAAATGAAGCCACTGTGCGCGTTTTAACAGCAAATGGTTGTGAAGTTGTGATTCCCAAATCTCAAGGTTGTTGTGCAGCGCTTCCTGAACACCAAGGACAAACAGAACAGGCGCAAGCTTTAGCAAGGCAGATGATTGATAGTTTTGCTAAGACAGATGTCGATTTTGTAATTATCAATGCTGCTGGTTGCGGTCATACCTTAAAAGAGTACGGTCATATTTTAGAAGATGACCTAGAATATCGGGAAAAAGCAAAGGATTTTGCAGCGAAAGTTAAAGATGCTCAAGAGTTTTTAGCAACTGTTGGGTTAACAGCGAAACTTTCACCATTGACTGATAAACCTTTGAACTTAGTTTATCAAGATGCTTGTCATTTATTGCATGGACAAAAGATTAGCGTCCAACCACGTCAGGTGTTGCGACAAATTCCAGGGGTGAAGTTGAGAGAACCAATAGATGCAGCTTTATGTTGTGGCAGTGCAGGGGTTTATAATATGCTGCAACCAGAAGTGTCTGAAGAATTGGGTCGGCAAAAAGTAGAGAATTTGTTGAATACTGGTGCTGAGTTAATTGCTTCTGCTAATCCTGGGTGTACTTTGCAAATTACTAAGCATTTGCAGTTGCAAGGTAAGAAAATTTCAGTTATTCACCCGATGGAGTTATTAGATTATTCGATTCGCGGTGAGAAATTGAAATTGTAGACGTTTGCTAGCTACGTTGTGCATTTATATCATGTCCGGCTGTTATCCTGTCTAGGTTAAAACCTAATTTAGAGAGATATCTTACCGTAAATTAGAAGCCATAAACTTCTAACTCTGCCAGTGACAGTTTTGGATTTTAGATTTTTTCATCAATCCAAAATCCAAAATTGAATTACTCTTAACTACCGACTTTAGTCACCACGGCTTCAACTGTAGCTTTTTGTTCGTCAACGTCCACGGAAGTAACTGCCCAACGCAGAGGTTCGCCTTGTTTGTTTAACTCTGTTTCAATTACTTCTAGTAATTCTGCGGGAGTTTCTTGTAAATCAATTTCTGCGGTAATAAAATGAGTCGTCATTTGGTAAATCCTGTTAATTTCTAGTTTCTAGAATAGCTGATTTCATCTGCAATGAAATACTTGTGTAATTTATCAGATTTGGTAATCTCCGTGAACAGTTATTCAGTTATGAATAATCATCTGATATACTGATAACTGTTCGCTGATTATTTGCCTTTGCCAAATTGTAACTGATAAAGTGCATCTTCTTTTTCCGTCTGAATTTTCAAATCAGAAAGGGGTTTGGCAATACAAAGCAATACGTAACCTTGCTTTTGCAAATCTGGACTAACGCCCATACCATCAGTTTGATCCACAGTTCCCTGGCTTATTTGACCGGCGCAAGTTGTGCAAACACCTGCATTACAAGAACTTGGCAGTTCCAAACCAGCAGCTTCAGCAACTGATAAGATCGTTTCATTTTCAGGAACTTGCAAGGTATGAATTTTGCCTTGGTGATCAATTTCTACGGTGTAAGTTTTGGGCATATACAAAAGAAGTGATGCTACGGACAAACTTATTAGTCTATCTGAATTAGTTAAAAATATCCAGATGTTACTATAAAAATTTTTGACCCTAACTCAACTGTTAAGTCTGCCTTTTGGCATTGTTCCAATGTCTTGGAAAGTTGACACCACATCTCTGTTAATGTATCACAAACTAATACCCTACGCGGAAGTCAAAAGGCTTACAGAGTAAGCTTTTGATTTTTAGTGAAATTTTTCCAACTCTGCGATCGCTGTAAATTAACAATATACACTATGTAGCGATGGTTGCACTCACCAACGAACTTTGGTCATCAATGTTACAATGTTGGCTCTTAAAGTTATAGCATTAAGCCTTAGAGCTAGAACATTAAGCCTTAAGGTTATAACATTAAGCCTTAAGGTCATAACATTAAGCCTTAAGGTCATAACATTAAGACTTAAGGTTACAACATTAAGCCTTAGAGCTAGAACATAAAGGCTTAAAGTTAAAGCGATCGCTGTTGACATAGAATACAGACCATTTGTAGCGGCACAGCAATGCTTGACTGAAAATCAACTTTTGATAATAAATTCCGAGAAATCACGGACATAAATAAAAAATTTTGCTACGAAAAATGCGCTTTTTGCTGAACCAGAATCCAGTTTAACTGAGACACAATAGCTGTGTAAAGCTATTAAAAGTGTAAATTTATGACTCGAAGAAAACGTAGTTCCCGGATTTTAGAAAAAGCTGAGTTTAGAGTTGCCGGGCTGAAAGCTATCGATCCAAATATCAATTTTGATGATACTTGTAACTTGCAAAACCTGACTCAATTAATAGACAATTTTCACAATACCCTTGATGATTATAATGCTGCTATAGCTATGATTGGCTCTTCTAGAAATAAGCTGGATGAGATGGAAAAAACCTTAAGTCAGGTTTCAGATAAAATGCTCACGTGGGTTGGTTGCAAGTACGGCAAAAACAGCAATGAATATGAACTTGCAGGTGGCGTTAGAGACAGCGAACGTATCCGTAAAAGTAGATTGACACGCTTGAAATCTAACACAGATAAAACATCAGATGAAAATACAATAACCGCCACGCCCTAACGGGAAGTCAAAAGGCTTATATAATCTGCTTTTAACTTTTTTAGAATAGTATCTGTGAAAATTAAAGGTGTTCAGCAGATCCCCGACTTCTCAAAGAAGTCGGGGATCTATTTCATCACGAATAATCCAGGGCTGCTATATAATAATGCATTAATCCAGAACTTCCTAAATTTTAAAATTGAATGACCAGGTTTATCCATGATAAATTTGCCAAAGACTATCTAGAAGAATTATTAAAAGATTACGGAGAAGTCAAGGCATCAGAAAAAATATCAGGAGAGATTAAAGAAATAGATGTTTTATTCACTCCTGCCAAACAGCAAAGCTCTAATATACAAATACTGGGTTTGCTAGGAAGATTTGCCCAACAGCCTGCAATTATAGAACCATACCGCAATCCAGCTTCTACCGATGAAATCTGCGACTGTATTCTCAAATTATTAGAAATAAAGGCTCTCCTGCGACGAGAAGCTAAAGCAAATAAAACCAAACTTCAGGACTCCGAAATTCCAAAATTGTGGGTTCTTACACCTACCATATCTGAAACTAGATTGTCTAGCTTTGGAACTATACAAAAAACAGGTTGGTTATCAGGAGTGCATTTTCTGCCAGATGCCTTGCGAACAGCAATTGTAGGAATACACCAACTACCCCAAACACCAGAGACATTATGGTTGAAGCTTTTAGGAAGGGGAAGTGTGCAGTCACAAGCAGTTATGGAGTTGCAAGCGTTACCATTAGATCATCCATACCAGAAAGCAACTCTCGAATTAGTTTACAACTTGCGCGAAAACTTGAGAGTAAACCAAGAATTAGAAGCAGATGATAGGGAGTTAATTATGCGGTTAGAACCACTTTATCAAAGAGACAGAGAACAAGCCAAAGAAGAGGGAAGGCAAGAGGGAAGGCAAGAGGG
>NZ_JAVRCI010000147.1:0-8358 GCF_034530835.1 Nostoc sp. DedQUE12b
TTCGCATTTGTTGATTTGGCGATCGCATTTGTTGATTTGGAGTTCGCATTTGTTGCTTTGGCGATCGCATTTGTTATCAAAAGCTTAATTGTGCGTTAAACTTGTTTGCTACCTTTGGTAAGGTTCGCTACCACTTTCACCAACTCTTCTGGCTCGATTGGCTTGGATACATGAACTTGGAATCCAGCTTGCAGAGCTAGCTTGTGTTCTTCTTCTCTAGCAAATGCCGTTAGTGCTACAGCTAGAATCTTCTCCCCTTGCTCTGTTTCCTGCGCCCGCAGTTTCCGAATCAGGGAATAACCATCCTCATCTGGCATTCCGATATCACTGAGTAGAACATCTGGTTTTAATCGTTCTAGTGCTTCTAGCGCTTCACCTACTGAGCCAACTGCCGTCACCTTCGCTCCAGACTGTTCAAGAATGAAAACAACTAACTCACGCGTATCGGCATTGTCATCTACAACAAGTATTTGCAAGCCGTTGAGTATTGAGAGGTTCCCGACTTTTACTTTACTCTTTTTAATTAACTCCTCTGGTTGCGGTTTTACCAAAGGTAACGACACTGTAAATTTTGCTCCCCTTCCTTCCCCTTCGCTAAATGCGTAGACTGTGCCTGAGTGCATTTCTACTAAATGGTGTACAATCGCTAGCCCTAGCCCTAAACCATTATCTACTCTAGTAGTTGTGCTATCAGCTTGACGGAAGCGCTCAAAGATATAAGGTAGAAAGTCAGTACTAATTCCCTTACCTGTGTCAGAGACAGTTATCTGAGCATTTGAGTTTACCTCTTCTAGATATATTTCAACTCGCCCTCCGTTAGGTGTGAACTTGACGGCATTAGAGAGCAAATTCCACATAACTTGTTGCAGGCGTTCTGCATCACCCATAACTTGACCAACTGACGAGTCAAGATTAGATTCAATTTTAATATTCTTAATTTCAGATGTGGGATATACAGCTTCAATTGCCGTGTGAATTACAGGCAGAAGGTCAACTTTACGAATATTTAGGCGAATTTGCCCTTGTACAATCCGTGAGATATCTAGGATATCTTCAATCAGTTTTCTTTGAAGTTGGGCATTCCGCTCGATTGTCTCCAATGCCTTAGAGGTAGTTGCTTCATTCCATTTGCGAGTACGTATTAGTTGAACCCAACCCAGCATAGAATTGAGAGGTGTACGAAGTTCGTGGGAAACGATCGCTAAAAATTCTTCCTTAATGCGGTTAGCTTCTTGGGCTTGCCGATAAAGTTGGGCATTGTCAATGGCGAATGCTGCTCGTTGAGCAAGTTCTTCAGCCATTTCTAAGTCTACAGTAGTGTAATGGCGTCCTGGTTGCGCAGACGCAAATAGAATTGTCCCCAGCTTACGTTCGCGTAGTAACAGTGGTACTACCATCTGAGAGTTGACTTGGAGTTGGCGCAGCAGACTGAAGTGTTCCTCGTTCGAGGACTTTTTCTGTAATGAAGACTCAAGAATGTTTGTCACCAGTTCCGGCTTACCAGTCCGTAAAACTTTCGGTGGGCCATAGTCAGCATCAACAGGAATTGGATAGCGTTGTTGGAGTTGTCGTATCAGTGCTTCTTTGGCTGGTTCAGATGCAATGATGACTGGGTTAGTGAAGACTGGCAAATTATTTTCGACGACATCCACAATACACCAATCAGCGAGGGTAGGCACTGCTAATTGCGCGACGCTGGTTAGGGTAGTGCGATAATCCAAGGAAGATACCAACACCCTACTTGCTTCAGCCAAAAAATTAGAGCGCTTCTCTGCGGCTTGGGCTGCGATTCGGGCGGCTTGCTCATTCTCAAATAACTGCTGGCGCTGCAACTCTAAATGCTTACGCTGGCTAATGTCACGCATTAGCCAGCGCAGAGCAACTGGCTTACCTTTTTCGTTACGGACGGTAACTACTGTCAAAGCGGCATCAAAACAGATTTTTTTTCGTGGTTGTAAACACACTTCCCATTCCCCGCCTCGGTCGATCTGCTGCAACTGAGTTAGGTAATTAAAAAAAGCTTGATGATCTGACTGGGCGATGAAAGTAAGCAGCGGTTTGCCAATCAAAAATCGCTGTGAAACGTTGAGGTGTTTGCTAGCAGCACGGTTAGCTTCCAGGATAGTGCCGAATGTATCAGTTACCAAATAACCATCAGGCGCAAAATCAAATAATTCTTGGTAGCGCTGACGCTCCTTCTCTACTACGATTCGTGTTGCTTGTAGTTCTTCGGAGGCGACTTTTAGTTCTTCTAAAGTAATTTGAAGTTCCTCAAAAGCTTCTAATGTTAGCTCTTGCTCAGAGTATGGCTCACTTGCAGTCTTTTGCACTAATCCCGTTACCCGTGAGCGCAATATCTCTACTTGTTGACTAAAATCGTCTACATTCATGTTGCTCACTTTGCTAAGACGTAAGAACCACACGCCAGACAAAACATCAGGCTAAATGTAAACCCAAATGTACGCTAAAAACTGATCTTAAACCTATTGCTCAAAAGATAGAGGTTTGTCTTGACGACGCGAGTTCTGTAAAGTGAATTAGACACAAAATAGTTTCTCAACCTCTAATTACCATTGTAAAATAAAGAGTTCATCAAGGAATCTACCTACAGTGTTGTACAACAAGAAACATAATAGGTAGATTTCAGCAAATGTTTTTATAACTTAATTGGTATGGGGTGGGCATGATAAATAGATTATGCACACAACACTAAGAGAATTCTGATGATAAATGCGATCGCTACTAGATTTCGCCAACTTATGGCTGGGAGAAAAAGCCCGATTGGCAGATATGACCCGAAAAACAAAACCAGACGTTCCTTAGCACTGTATACCTGCATAGGATTAGTAGGTGGAATTCTGGCATTGTTGTTAATGACATCTCCAGGACTGACCCAAACACCGGAACCCCAGCAATCCCCAAAACTCCAGCAACCGTTATTAGTAGCTACACGAGTTATACCGCCCTTTGTAGTACCAAACAAAGGTGAACTATCGGGATTCAGTATCGACCTCTGGCGCAGCATCGCCAAGCAAATAGGTGTAGAGTCTAAATTTATAGAATATTCCACTGTGCCGGAACTGCTTTCTGCCATTAAGGACAGCAAAGCCAACTTGGGAATTTCAGCTATCTCGATTACAGCTGAACGCCAGCAGAATTTTGATTTCTCATTACCCATTTTTGCTGGGGGGCTGCAAATAATGGTACGAAACGCAGAAACCAACGACAGCGCCTTCCCAAATATTTGGCAATTATTTTTCTCTACTAGCCTCTTGCAAGTAATAGGCGTTGCCTTAGTGCTAATTGTCGTAGCAGCCCACATTATTTGGTTATCTGAGCGCAATCATAAAGATGGGATGATTCCCCAATCATACTTTCCTGGCATTTTTAAAGCCTGTTGGTGGTCAGCTGCCACATTAGCAACCCAAGCTGATGAAATGCCCAAGGGGGTACTGGGACGCCTAGTAGGTATTGTTTGGATGTTCATCGGAGTACTTTTTGCCGCCTACTTTACAGCCAGCGCTACTACATCATTGACAGTACAACAGCTTCAGGGCGATATCAGGAGCATAGATGATTTACCCGGCAAGGTAGTAGCCACAACTGCGGGTAGTACAGCAGCCACATATCTGCGAGAACATAAGATTTCAGTTTTAGAAGTTCCTAAGATTGAGCAAGCTTACAATGCTCTGCAAACAAAAAAAGCTGATGCCGTGGTGTTTGATGCACCTGTACTCCTTTTTTATGTTGCCAATGAAGGCAAAGGAAAAGCACAGATTGTTGGCAGTATCTTACGTGAAGAAAGCTACGGCATCATTCTGCCTAACAACAGTCCCTACCGCAAGCAAATTAATCAGGCTTTGCTGAATCTCAAAGAAAATGGCACTTATCAATCGTTATATGATAAGTGGTTCGATGCTGAAAAATCTTGAAGAAGGGAGCGGGGAGCAGGGGAGCAGGGGGGCAGGGGAGCAGGGGGGCAGTTGCAGTAAGTTTTTTCCCTCTGCCCCTTTGCCTCTTCCTAATGCCCCATTCGCTACTCTCCACTCCCTTCTTGAGCAAGTTGGGCTTTTGCTTGTTGCCAGAGAGTTTCTAACTCATTCAAACTGTAATCAGAAAGGGGACGGTCAACAACCGCCTCCATTTTTTCTAATCGCTGGACAAATCGTTGATTAGTGCCTTGCAAAGCGGTGCTGGGGTCAAGATTATGCCAACGCGCTAGCTGAATGACTGCAAATAGTAAATCGCCTAATTCTGCTTCTTGTCGTTCAGGTGTTTCCTCAGCTAAAGCTTGCTGGAACTCTCCCAACTCCTCATGAAACTTATCCCAGACGCCCTGGATATTTTCCCATTCAAACCCGATCGCCGCAGCCTTTTGAGAAATCTTCATCGCCGCCGTCAGTGGGGGAAGGGTACGCCCATAACGAGCGAGTTTAGCACTAAATTTTTGTGCGTCTGGAGATGCTTCGCCCTTTTCCGCAGCTTTGATTTGTTCCCAATTTTGCCGCACCTCATCCACACTGGCAACCGACACATCACCAAATACATGAGGATGACGGCGAATCAACTTTTGGGAAATCCCCTGAGTGATTTCTTTGAGAGAAAATTGCCCAGATTCGCTAGCAATTTGGGCTTGTAATACCACCTGTAATAATAAATCGCCTAACTCCTCAGCGATCGCATCCTTATCTCCACTCTTAATTGCATCCACCACCTCATAAGCTTCCTCAATCACAAAAGGCATCAGCGTTTCAGGAGTTTGAGCTAAATCCCAAGGACAACCACCATCAGGCGATCGCAACTTCGCCACCACCTCAATCAACTCCTGCAACGCCGCCAAACTCTCAACTTTGTCACTTGTCATTTGTCATTTGTCCTTTGTCGTTCTACCGTTGCTCTTTCTGGTAACTGTAGCTCGACGATTACCGCGATTTGTAACTTTCCGCCTCTTAATTTTGCCACTAGGAAGCAACCCCCGAACCCCCTGTTTTCGCACGCGCTTATAAGCCGAACCCCCCCAATCGCTGAGAGAATGACTCATTGCACCGAGTTCCAACCCCAAAAACAGGGCGATATATTCAGTATCGTATTGCACGAGCGATCGCCCCACAGTTTGTCCCAAATCTTGCCAACTAAAACTCAGATTCCATAACCTTTGAGCGATCGCCAAAACGAGAATTGCCACAATAGCCAGCAAACACCCCAGATAAATTACCCGTAGAATCGTGCCAATAATCGGCCCGTGGGATAAAAAAGAACGATGCCGGAGACTTTTTTGATAAGGTAGCCAAATCCAGCGCAAGAAACCCCAGCGTTGGAATTGCACAGAGTAAATATCCAAATCAGGGCCAAACATCAGCCCACCAAAGAGAAACCCGCCTGCAACTAACAAAGTCGCATTACTACTGCGAGTTTGCCAGAAAGTAACGCCCGCCACGAACGGCAGAGCATACATAGTAATGCGATCGTGCGTCCGACCAGAGGGCATCCTAAATCCTGAGTTAACTGAATACTGAGTCAGTATAAGAGAAAAAAAGATTTTCTTGAAACCACTAGCGCAATGCGAAATGTTTTGCTATATTAATTAAGGATTAGTCAAACGGGCGGTTAGCTCAGTTGGTAGAGCGCCTGCCTTACAAGCAGGATGTCATCAGTTCGAGTCTGGTACTGCCCATTAAATAAATTAAGGCTAGAGACAGCTTAAATGCGGTTTCTAGCCTTTTTGAGTTTATGGTATTCCCTAATTACCCGGCGCAAATGCGAACACAGCTTGGATTGCAAGAGGGCTGATTGGATAGCTTTCTGTAACTTGCTGTTCTGTCCAACCTTCGGCAAACAACCCCAATATGAATTCCACAGATAGCCGCGTTCCTTTGACGATAGGCTTTCCAAGGAGAATTTTTGGGTCTGAATGAATATAAGTTCTCCAATCCATACCAGTTTACCTTTATCGGGCTTCATCTATTATGAGCGATGCCTATAGCGGGCTGCGCCAATGCACCATTCAGATATGCCACTTGGGCAAAAGATTTTGGATTGCTCAAATAATTAATCACTAGTTAATATTGAGGCAAGAAGTTCAGGACGAGACAGATGTGGGCAATGCCCAGAAGGTAGTTCAATGGCATCGACTCCTAAGCGCTTGCGTGCAGCGTAGCGTGACCATGTAGGAGACAATATTCGGTCATTAGTACAAACAATATATTTACGCTCAATATGCGGCAAAGCTTTTAGAGGATTGGTTTCAAAGATATATGCCATAGATTGTTGCGAACGACTTTTCGAGATTGCCCACTGTGCTACATCTGGTTGACAATCATGAAAGAAAAACTCCCTTAATACTGCTTCGTCTGAATAATCTTTGCCTACGGAAGCTGGTTCAAACATATCAGGTTCATCGTGGAACTGTTCGAGTTTACTTGGCTCTTTTGGCTGGTAATTAAATGATTTAAGCGTATCAGAATCAAGACGATGAGAAAATTGGTCGAGTGTACTAATTCCGGGATGGGGGAGTAGCGCAGCCACAAACACTAGTTGACGCACTTTTACCGCTTCTGCGACTAGGGGAATTATAGTACCAGCCATTGAGTGGCCGACTAGCACAACATCATCATCAGTTTTTGGCAGCGCTTGAATTACTGTATCTGCAAATTGGGACAAAGTAGCAGATGCATTTTCAATTGGCAAATCCATTGCTACAGTTTTGTGGCCCTGTGTTTCTAAGTAGGGAATTAGCAAATCCCAACACCAAGTGGCTTGGAAAGCACCATGAACTAGACAAAATAAACTCATATCAATTGAATAGTGGTAATGGTAGACGAATTTTTTAACTTCTCTTATTTCTTAGCAAATTTTAAACCTTGACCAAGTAAGTTAAATTAGCACCTGCTATACAGCAAATTTCAATTTGTGAGATACACAAGCTAAGTCTGTTACCCAGATATAAAGCGTATTTTACTCCTGAATTCTGTATTCTGAATTCTGGTGTATATTCAAATAGCAGTTAAAACCGGCTGAAAAGGTTGCAATAAAATACCCAAAATTTTATCAACTTCTTTAATATAGTACTCAGTCGAATCTATATAAACAGTTTTCCCTTCTAAAAATAAAAACTTCCAGTTAGTTCCACTAGTAACCGAGCCATAAATTCGCCCTACTTCATTGCCTTGATTTTGATTGAATAATTGCGCTGCAATCATTGCTGCTACACATTGACCCAAACCACCGATAATATCTTCTTTTTTCGCTTCAAAAATAAACATTACCGGAGCAGAAATAAATAATTGCTCCTGCGAATTGCTGATGATGTAATCGCAAAAACCTTGCAAGCCTTGAGTTGCATCAACATTAAATTCATTTCCAGAGAATAGTGATATTTTATTATTTAATAATCGTCTGACTTCTGCGAGAATTGGTGCAATTAAAAACTCTGACCTTGCTTTTTCGGTTGAAATTGCAGTTGCTAAAGGGATGTAATCTATTAAAATCGTTCTGAGAGTTTCTGATGGTGTCACAGGTTTTGTATCAGCAAATAAATTCCGAGTTTCATCGAGTTTTAAATCAAAACTCTTTTTCACCTTGGCGAGACTGAAATCGCTGTATGCCATCCTTCCACCTTGTGATTATCTAGCAGTTCTCAGTTGGATGCAACACCTCTGACCTCACTTCCATTCCTCTCTCCTCTTAGGAGAGAGGCTTTGAATTTTACTCCCCTTCCCTCGCAGGGAAGGGGCTGGGGGTTAGGTCTGTCTTACCTTGATTCGCCAACTCTTTCGCTTTCGCCTGGGAATCAAACTTTAATTTATTATCCCATTGCTGTGCTTTGTCAAACTTTTCAACAGCGCCATCAATATCATCTTTTCGCGCTAACTTCTCACCTTGGATAACTAACGTTGTCGCCCCTTGCGCCAAACGAGATGGAGTTTGGCATAATTGCAACTCTTCTAACACTTCGGGATGGGCAATGAAGTAATTATTCAGCAAACTGCAACCACTAAGTAATAAATTATCAAAATCCAAATCCCATAAAACTATTGTTTTGTCATCACTAGCAGAAGCTAACTGTTGTCCATTGGGACTGAAGACGATGCTATTGACCCTATCAGTATGACCAGTCAGGGATTTGAGTCGTTGACCACTGTTGACATCCCAGATTTTGATGGTCTTATCCCGACTAGCAGAAGCTAACTGTTGCCCATCAAGGCTGTAGGCGACGCTTCTGACCGCATCACTATGACCAGTAAAAGTTTTGAGGAGCTGACCACTGCTGACATCCCAAATTTTGATAGTGTTGTCAGCACTAGCAGAAGCTAACTGTTGTCCATTGGGGCTGTAGGCGACGCTAATGACCCAATTGCT
>NZ_JAVRCI010000148.1:0-6844 GCF_034530835.1 Nostoc sp. DedQUE12b
TCCAGCAATCAAACCGGCACAAAAGAAGTAGAAAAACAATTCAAAACTTGCTTGAGTATTTTGAGTATATCTGAAATAAAATATTGCCCAAATCGCTCCAAGCGTTCCTAAAATTACTGTTGGAATCGTTACGATTGCTATGACACTTTGAGTTTTCATTGATATATGTATAGTATTACGAACCGTAAAAGTTTCTAGTTAAACACATAACAGAAAAGACCAGAATTCGGCGAAAAATCAAAAAATATGCACGAATAGAGCTAAAAACACGTACTTATCCAGAACTGATTATGAATAAAATTTGATGAAAATCAATCCTGGTAAAACTGCTCCTTCAATAATGCCTATAATCCAGAAAATTGAAATCCAAAGAAGCCAGCTGAAGCCTTCAGAACTAATAAAGAAATCAGCTGAAAATCCTTCAGCTACCCTCGAACCAACTAAATAACCAATAAAACCACCAACTATTCCACCAAGCAATCCTCCCAAAAATGAGTAGAAAAATAACTTGAGAGTTACTTGAATATTTTGGCTATACAGTAGATAAATTATTGCCCAGAGCAATCCTATGATTGCTGAGATTACTACCGATACTAATATAGCAAAGATTATCACTTTCATCGCTTTTTTCGTGGTCTTAGCTATGGGTAAAGATATAAGGTTCAGACTTAATAGTAACATGACAAAAAATATCGCTATAAAACGGGAGCATCCCAATTTTGCAAAAAGAGGGGAAAAACCCAGATTATTCTTTAACTATTATTAGCCAAGAGACTCTCAAAAATAAAATAATTCATTACAGTTTTGTTTGAAATTATTACTATCAATTAAATTTGAGGATGATTTTTAATTATCCTATAAAACTTAGCGGGATAATATAGTTAAAACTGACTTGGTTAATAATCAATAGTTATATGTACTAACTAGTGATTTTTAGCAAATTTTTATATATGATTTGTTCAGCAGTTTCACACCGATAACTAGTCTAAACTACAGCACTCATGGGTAATGTAGTAATTGCTTTGAGGTTACTGAACAGTGCTTTTTATACTCGAAAGTCACCATCGCCAATCCTAAAACAACTATTAATGCCCAACCGAACGCGCCTATAAAAAATAATCTTTGAAATCTAGCTGCTTTTTGCTCTTGAACTAGTCTAGCTTTAACTTCTTTAGTTCGTTCTGCTTCTAACCATGTCTCAACTTCTCGCCGATCGCATTCTTGGCTAGCTGCTAAAAACTGATAATCTAAATCGCTCAAACTTTTGCCTTGCGACCAAGCCAGAGCTTCATGTAAAGCTGTCCCGCGTAATAGTCGGGAATTATCACGATGCTCTGAGGCTATCCAAGCGTTGAATGCTTGGGAATATGGCCGTAATTTTGCTAATTGTTTTTCTACCCAAGCTTGGTTAAAAACTTCTTCATAAATCCGGTTCTTTACTATTAATTGCCCTTGGTGCTTGGTTACTAACCCCGATAACAGCAGTTCTATTTGTTCTTCTCCATCATCACTAGCTATCTGAATACCTTGTAAAATTTGCTGGTACAATCCTAGTAAACCTCCAGCACGCTGTTCATTGATCAGCAGGCGATCGCGGATTGTTTTCAAATGCTCTGGATCGTCTTTTGCTTCCCATTTCTCTATAATATGGGTTTGCACTAGTTTTTCTAAAATTAACAAAGGAAATTGATAATAAAAATTTATCAAATGTTGATTAATAATCGGTAAATGATTATCCAATTTATAACGCTCATCAACTTCTATGCTTCTGTGTTCCTGAACATCTTTGCTTCCAGAGTTTCTTTCTTGCACCACTATTTGACAGAGCTTTTGAGTAAGAAAGGGCTGACCATTTGTCCAAGCCAAAATTTCTTTGAGAACTGCCATCGGATTAGCTACTTTACTTTCTAAACCTGCTGCTAATGGCTGAACTTCCGATAAATTAAAGCCGTGCAGTTCAATAGATTTACCGATATTAAATGGCGTACAGTTGCGATCGGCAATCAAATCTGAAGGCGTTGCGACTCCGAATAATGCCCAAGTTAGACGGTTATATTGTGGATTTTCGGCTCGTTGATTGTAGCATGAGCGAATTAAAGTAAAAAAATCTACTACCGGGAAATTCAAGCCTAAAACACTATCAATTTCATCAATAAAAATAAATATTTTTTCAGTTTTTAGTTCAACTAATAAAATGTCTTCAACAAATTGGCTCAATCGCTGTAATGCAGGTAAATCTTCACGCTCCGACCACCAGGCTTTTATATTAACTTTGCTAAAGAGATTAAAGCTCCTTAATAAGTCAACTACTATGCCCTTATACCATTGAGCAGGAGTAATATTGCCGTTGCCGATGCGAGTCATATCGATAGAAGCACAACTGTAGCCTGCTTGTTCTAATTTATGTCTTGTTTGTAACCGCAAACTAGATTTACCCATTTGTCGGGAACTAAAGACATAACAAAATTCACCTTGAATTAAAGCATTATAAAGTTCAAAGTCAGCCTGCCGTTCTACATAGCTAGGAGCATCGACTTTGAGACTACCGCCAATTTGATATTCGTACTTATTCATAGCATTTAGGTTAATTGCTCTTGGAAATATAGCTGATACAAATCACAGCTAGGCATTGCCTGATTTCCTTCAAGTTTTACCAGACCCATACTTTCTAATTTATAGGCAGCGATCGCTTCTAGTTGTACACTTGTGGGAGAGGTAACTACCCGTTTGAGTGCGATCGCGAGTTCGGGATGTTCTTGAAGATTTGCTAGATGATGCCGTAAATAGTTGCTGTAGATGCCGGCAATTGTCGGAGCCTCTTGTAATAGCTCCTCCAGGGTTACTGTTTGATTTCCCAGGTTATAAAAAGCCAGACGAGCTAAATAAGGATGACCACCAATCATTGCTCGTAGAGGAGCCAGCTTTTCCAAACCTTTCTCACCTTTGGCCCAATCGAGTCCATGACGCACTGCCAAATCCTGCATCTGCTCTAAACTAAATTCTGGTAACTTAATCGGTAATCCCACATTGAAGGGGGATTGATTAATATCTAATGGCATATAAGCTTCAGTGGCATGAACTACTACTAATCGGAGTTTTTGCCAAATTTCTAATTCGGAAGCATCTTCATACCAAGAACGCAGTAGTGGGAGAAAATCCCTAGAGATTTCTGGATACTCGAAAATTTGATTCACTTCATCCAAAGCTAAGACTACCGGAGCGTCGATTTTTTCTAGCACATACTCTTGTAAATACAATGTGCAGCTAACTTTGCTGCCAATATCCTCATCCCAATAATCATCCAGTCTGATCTCTAGGTTCAACTGTCGGCTGATATTCGCACAAAACCAGCGTAAGAATTTGTCTAAGCTAGTGAAAACTTGACTATCTGCTCTTTGTAAACCGATCTGTACGGTGTGTACCCCAGTCTGTTTTGCATGAGTAAGAATTCTGTGCATTAGGGATGTTTTTCCCATTTTGCTGGGGGCTTTGATTCTGATTAGACTTCCAGGTTTGTTGATTTCGGTATATGTGCGTTCTTCAATTGGCGGACGCTCTATGTAAAAAAAGGAATTGAGCGGCACTGAGCCACCAGGATTTTCTAAGAAGTCGGGATTAGGGACTGGGGTTTTTCTCTCGTCTTGCTTTTCGATCGTTAAAGAAGACCCTGATATTCCATCTTTGGTTCTGCTTGTTGGTTGAGACTGTCTCAAAACTGCTGGCACAGGTTGTAATTTTTCTGACAAAACGCTATTTTGCGTAGGCAAAGCCTGCCCAAGGCTCCGCCGTCTCAATACTGAGCGAAAATTACTTTTTGTCACCTCTTCCCCAAAAGCCTGTGAAAGTAGCTTCCATAACTTGGAACCAACATCTTTTATATAATTGGCATCATAACCACAGCTTTCGGCGATATCTGGATAAGTTTGCCCTTCCCAAGCTTTACGAAATACTATTTCTTGAACATCACTTAAGCCATGTTCAAGGAATGTATCTAAAATTACTAGTGCTTCTTCTATATTCATTTGAAAAAGAATAAAGTTTGTTTTAAATAAGACTTTAGCGGAATTTTTCAGATTTTTTTCAGTATTTACTTAAATTTAAACAGTTATACCAATTTAATTAATCTTTGCGACAGATGGATTACTTGTAGGGGCATACAGGTAGCTGCGCACCCCTACTCAGGTATCTGTTGTGTTCTTTTCCCAAATTGGTATTAGCTTTATTTACATCTGCCGCTCCAAGATATTAGGGAATGTCACAATCCCCATTACTTAGGCAGACTAATGGGCATGAGAGTTAATTTACAGTAGTTTTCATGTATTTGAACCACACTTGTCGTAGGGGCGCAAGGTCTTGCACCCCTAGCGCGTTGATGCCAATGGCATTAACAAAAGCTGAAATGCCTATTTTAGTAACATTCAGCCCTGATACTTTGTTCAATCTTTAACTTTCATATAAACATCATTTTACGTAAAATTTGTTTTTTAGAGTCTCATTAGCTCAGTATTAATGCAGCAATTAATAAGAGTATTTTCATCGCACTAAGCTTTAAGCGTAAGACAAATTATGTGAATATTTCTAACTAATTTCTAGCATTTTTAGAATTAATACTACAATTCTTAAGTAAGAGCATTGTTTTGCTAAATGGTCATCTAAAAAGATTGTAGCCATGAAAAATAACCTCTTTGCACTAGCGCTAACCTTATCAGCGCTTCCTATATCTATTTCTACATCAATTAATCCTGCGATCGCAGAGTCAACTCCTGTTGAACCAGCTGTCTCAATACGAGCATTTAATCTTCGTAGCTACTACATTCGTCATCGCAATTTCCTTGGCGAAGTTAGCCCCATTTCAAGTTCTCTAGACAGAGGAGACGCAAGTTTTAGAGTAAGGTCAGGGCTAGCGTCTTCTAACTGTGTTTCATTTGAATCCTCAAATTTGCCAGGATACTACTTAAGACATCAAAATTTTCAAATTAGATTAGATCGCAATGACAATACTGCACAGTTAAAAGCTGATGCAACGTTTTGTATAAAACCAGGTTTAGCAAGTTTAACAAATGTTTCTTTTCAGTCATATAATTTTCCTACTTACTATATACGTCACAGAAACTTCAAGCTATATATTGACCCGTATACCAGTGCTAGCTTGTTTTTAAACGATGCCACTTTTACACTAGTAGCACCGTTCACTCGTTAGTTAAAGTGGCTTACAAACTTAGTCATTCAATCCCTGATGGCTTGTATATAGTAAACTGTCTTGGCACGTTGGTACATTACTAGTAGTCTGCCAACGCAAAATTGTTAGGTGAGGGCTGGGAAAAGGGGAAAGGTTAAAGGTTAAAGGAGTAAACATCTTTTCCCTTTCCCCTTGCCCTTTACCCCGCCAAGTTTCCTTGGCGAATTACTAGAGATGACTATATTCTTTTGTTAACTCCTTCATCTGTGGTTTGCCCAAACCGCTCATTTTTTCTAGCAGACTCTGTACAATTTACATATAGCTATCGTTCCGGTGCTTGTTTGTTTTAACCAGCACCCTAATGGATCGATAGCTTTGTTGTGAATTAGACTTCTTGGCATTTGTCGGGAAAAGGGTAAAGGGTAAGGGGGAAAGGAATAACAAAAAACCTTTAACCTTTAACCTTTCCCCTTTACCCACGAGAGTGCAAAAGTGACTTTTGCAAGAGGTCTATTGTCTCAATTAAAAACTGTCCGAAGTATTGCTCTATTGTATTTGCAGTTTATTTCTCGTTCCCAGATTGGAATCTAGGAACACCAGTAACGAGTGTAAGTAGGAGATGATTATGCCGAGATGGAACGCAGAAAAAAAACAAGCGTATCGAACCGAGGTAATTCAACGCATCACCGCAGCGATGCCCTCAGTAATGCAGGAATATGCCTCAATTAATTGGGAAGAGGAACTCAAAAGCTACCATACTGAGCATGAATATTACCCTGACTATATCCACGCTCCCATTCATGGGTCAACAGATTCCTACACTAACCCTCAGTCGTGTTTAGCCTGGGATGCTGCGATGGATGCCATTATTCCCCTCAGCCACAATGTTAGTTGCCAGCAGTTGCGCGAGACAATGGCTGAACTAATTCCTGAAGACGCTCAAATTCAGACGGTGCTAGAGCTTGGTGCAGGTACGGCTGGTGGAGCGCTGGCACTGGCACAGCGGTTTCCACAGGCCACCTTTCGCATTACTGATGTTTCACCTTATATGCTGGTGATTAGTCAGCACAAATTTAACAAGGCTGGATTAAGTGAGCGGGCATCCTTCGAGCAGGTGGACGCCCGTAACACTGGCTACCCAGACAACTCCTTCGATCTTGTCACATCATCACTACTCTTTCACGAGACACCTAAAGAGTGGACGCCTAAGATTCTGAAGGAGATGTACCGGATCACCAAACCCGGAGGTTGGGTGCTATATGCTGACACCTATCGGGGTGAATACGCCCTCAGTGCTTCTTTTCAAGAACCGTGGTTGGATGACTTTATCCATTTCAACTTCGAGTACGAGTTTGCGAAAGCAGGTTTTACAGAACTCAATTACATCCGCTATGCCGTGGGTTTGTGGTATATGGTTGGCCGGAAGCTAGAAATGTGAGGAAAAAACTCCAACACAACTTTGGAGTACTTCAATACGACTTTGGAGTACCTCAACACGACTTTGGAGTACCTCAACACGACTTTGGAGTACTTCAATACGACTTTGGAGTACCTCAACACGACTTTGGAGTACATCAAAACGACTTTGGAGTACCTCAACACGACTTTGTAGTACCTCAACACGACTTTGTAGTACCTCAACACGACTTTGGAGTACTTCAATAC
>NZ_JAVRCI010000149.1:0-6648 GCF_034530835.1 Nostoc sp. DedQUE12b
CCAGAGTCAGCAATTCCACAACATCATCCCGCAATTGGGCATCGGTGAGTATGGGGGGAAATTTTTCTTGCTGTTCGCTAATAAACATTGCTTGAGCCACAACTGCTCTAGCTATTGGTGCATAATATTCACTCAAATCAGATTCGGAAACTGTGAGCAACGCGCGTTCATACGGTTCACTGTGGATAACCGCCTCTCGTGCTGGCTCAAATACCTCTGCAATTCCCGCCTCTTGCAACTTAGCTTCCAGTTGAGATGCCGGAGTGAGACTTGCTACACGAGATTGTAAAACATCCCCTGGTTCTTCCCCAAATGGATTTCCTGCCTCAACAGATTTCAAAGACAACAGCCGTAATTCATACAGAGGATCGCGGTATAATCGACCCCACAGTACAATCTCTGCGTCTTCTTCTCCTTGAGATAAAGCCAGTGTCGCATCTTCCAAGGGTACTGATGCCCGATTATCATTGAACTTTGCACCTAATACACCCCAAAGGCAGGGAGAAACTTTGATATCAGGACGTTGGGCGTGAATCTTTTGCTCAATTATCTGAAAAGTTTCGTTGTATTCTCGTTCCCTAATGCCTGTGCCATGTACAAATATTACGGTGGTCACAATAATTCGTAATTTATAATTCGTAATTCGTAATTTTTACCCCATACCTGAAGTTAGGGGCTTGAAATAATGATACTACGCGTTTTTATATTTCCATTGATGAATCAAGGGGCTTGTATTTATTTAATTACGAATTACAAATTACGAATTACGAATTAATAATTGTGTATTATTCCTCACTACTTTCTTTGACACAAGTTGATTTCATTCACTTGGCTTATTAAAAACTTCTAAAATCTGTCGGCAAATTTGTTTGAGCTTATCCTCGATTTCACCAGAAGGCGAAGATACGCCGACAACACTCCAGTTTTCCACCGTAGAAAGTCGCCACGCTTCACCGCGATGATCGAATCCAGCTACCTCCACGCCGATCGCCCGCCGGGAATTATTGATGGGGTCTTGATAAAATCGGATTTGAATTAAAATACTGCGACTTCGCCAAGATTTGCTAATACCAGGAAAGTGAAAGCCAATATCTATAGAATCTGGATCGACTAATTCCCTAGTTTCCGGGTCATTTTTCCAGGGTTTGAGATCAGATTTGGCATCAGGAAACTCGAATTTGAACAAATTAACTACCGTAGCTATGTTGCTGGCGAGTTCAAGGTTCGTTGCCTGTTCAGCTGCGTTCACTAAAAAACACTCCTATATCGCGTCGGCATCTTCAAGGATGTGAAGACAGAAAAACCGCCAGAAGGCTTATATTATTGGTGTTTCAGCTTATCAAGACCTTTGAGATTTAGCAACTCTAAATCATACTTCCCTAACAATTTTCGCTACTAACAGAAGCCAAAAATCGCTTCTTGTTGGGACTGCCTAACACCTATTAAGTAATTGTACTTAAAAATTACTCAAAAGCAGATGATAACTCTGTCCTTTGGAAAAAATATCAAGATTTTCTGCAAAATCCTTGGCTGACAAGAACGATTAACTGCGCTAGCGATCTAAAATGACACTGTGAATCGGTAAATAAAAAGCAATCAAGTTCAATATATGGTGCGTCAACGCTCGATTTTTTCATTTTTCCTAGTACTATTGGCCACATTCCTGATTAGTTGTGGTGGCCCTGGTGTTGCGGTAGCACCTCCGACTTACACAGCAGTACAACTTGAAAAAATTCAGGCTTATGTTCCTGAAATTCAGGCTGTGCGCGATCGCTCACAAGAGTTGACAACCCTAATTAAAAGAGGTGATTGGATCAATGTGCGTAACTTTATACATGGGCCGATAACAGAAGCAAGGCTGAACCTGACTTATGTCACTCCTAACCTTCTACCCAATGACCAACCCAAAGCACGTCAAATAACGCGAGATTTGTTTAACGACCTGGTTAAACTTGATAAAGCTACTAGTGCTGGCAATCCTCTAGTTGCCTTGAATCAATCCCAAGCTGCTTTCGCAGAGATTGATAAATTTCTCCAACTGCTTCCTAAGACCAACAGTGAAGCAGAGGCAAGTTAAGCGCGAGGTAAGATGAGCAAAGGGGATGAGGAGGATGAGGGAGAGTAAAAATTGCTCCCCCTGTTCCCTCATCTCCCGTATCTCTCCCATCTCCGCTTCAAAATAGCAATGAGTCATGTAGTTATTATCGGTTGTGGTGTAGTCGGGGCTGCGATCGCTTACGAACTGAGTCAAGTTAAAGGGCTGAAAATTACAGTTTGCGATCGCCAACCACCAGCACAAGCTTCCACGGGCGCTGCACTTGGCGTTTTGATGGGCGTAATCAGCCAAAAAATCAAGGGTAAAGCTTGGCAGATGCGGCAAACTAGCATCCAACGCTATGAAATCTTGATTCCTGAATTAGAAGCTTTAACGGGTCGCAAAATTCCTTTTAATCGTCAGGGAATTCTCATGCTTTTGTCTGATTCCTCCCTAGAGGGGATGTCAGCATGGGAAAAACTAGTAGAAATTCGTCATTCTCAAAGCTGGGATTTAGAAATTTGGGACACCGCTAAACTCCAGAATATCTGTCCTCAAATTAATAACGAAACAATCACTGGCGCTGTCTATTCTCCACAAGACCGCCAGCTCGATCCAACTGCCCTGACGTTAGCTTTAGTTGAAGCTGCCCAGCAAAATGGTGTAACTTTCAAATTTGGCGTGACTGTTTTGGATGCCCCAACCTCAACACCTGAATTTTGCCATCAACTTGAGACTACAGAAGGAAAAATAGCCGCAGATTGGTTTGTAATTGCAGCAGGGTTAGGTTCAACCCCACTGACGGCAAAATTAAATCAGATAATTGATATCCGCCCCGTACTTGGGCAAGCCTTGCAAATGCGTGTGAGGCATCCATTAGGTAATCCTGATTTCCAGCCAGCAATAACGGGTAATGATGTGCATATTGTTCCTGTGGGCGGTGGAGATTATTGGATAGGCGCAACAGTGGAATTTCCTAGCAATGGCGATGAGATACCGCCAAATCAAGAATTATTAGAATCTGTTAGAGAACAAGCGATCGCATTTTGTCCAGAATTAGCCACAGCAAATATTCTCCGCACTTGGTCGGGTTTACGTCCCCGTCCTGAAGGTCGTCCAGCCCCAGTTATTGGAAAGTTACCAGGGTTTAGTAACGTCCTCTTAGCTACCGGACACTATCGCAACGGCGTTTTACTAGCGCCCGCCACAGCTTATGCAATTCGTGAGATGATTATTTCTCAGGGAATGGGGGGATAAGGGGGAGCAGCACTTCGGCTACGCTCAGTGACCAAGGAGCAGGAGAAGAATAACAAACAACTCAATGCCCACTTGCCCTGAGCGTAGCCGAAGGGATGCCCACTTGCCCTGAGCGACTTGTACTGAGCGTAGTCGAAGTAAGCCGAAGGGATGCCCAATATAGGAAAATAGCGTGTCAATAACAGAACATAAAATCAATGTAGATTCACTGGAATGGTTTTATCGGGAATCTTTACCAATCGGCAGAAGTGACTTAGTGCCTGTGTTGTTGCTACACGGCTTAGTTTCACAAAGTTATAGTTGGCGTCATATTATACCTGCGTTGGGGAATCAGGGAACAAGAGCGATCGCTCCAGATTGGATTGGTTACGGCTTTTCTGCAAAACCAGAAAAACGAGATTTTGCCTACACTCCCGATGCTTTTATCACAGCTTTAGAAGGATTTATTAAAGCGTTAGAACTTGAACATTTTTCTTTAGTTGTCCAAGGATTTTTAGGTTCTGTAGGACTACAATACGCTTTGCGTCATCCAGAACAAATTGCCAATTTAGCTATTTTAAATACACCAATTTCAACTGCTGCCAAATTACCCTGGAAAATTAAACAAATGGGTTTACCTTTGGCTGGTGAAGTCATGACCCAAGACCCTTTATTAGTCGATCGGACGCTAGAAGGCGGAAGCCGTTATCGCATAGGAGATAAGGATTTAGATGTTTATCGAAAACCATTTTTAACTGCTTCTTCGTCTGGTCGAAGTCTCTTAGCCAGTATTCGCAATTTACAGCTTGATTCAGCCATGACAGAAATACAAACTGGCTTTAAAGAATGGCAACAACCAATTCTGATTCAATGGGGTATGATTGACCCTTGGCTACCTGTAGACATTGCCGAAACTTTTACCAATTCCGTACCAAATACCGAATTAATAAAACTTAATAACGTCGGTCATTATCCTCAAGAACATTACCACGAGGCGATTTTGCAAGACCTCTTACCCTTTGTGCGTCGTAAAGATGTTCATTGACAATATAGCTTTGGCAAAAATCGATATTATAAAAATGAATGTCAAAATTCAGGAGTCAAAATTCATAATTCAGGAATCAGAATCAATTAGTAAAGGGTGCAAAATCATCGTTGTAGTCCACTAAATGGAAGATTGAGTGGCAGAATTAAAATGTTTTTCTTGTTAAAACTCATCCTTGAACGGATGGAATATTCTGAATTCAGAATTCTGGCTCCTGACTACTTTTTATTAGCATTACAAAAGGATCGCAACCACAAGTAAAGGAGATTATGATTCGTGGCTTATTCATGGTTTAAAGCTTTTCATATTGTCGGATTTGTAGTTTGGTTCGCTGGTTTGTTCTACTTAGTACGTCTTTTTATCTATCACGTTGAAGCTAATGAAGAACCGGAACCAGCACGAACGATATTGAAAAATCAGTATCAAATTATGGAAAAGCGCCTTTACTCTATCATCACTAACCCAGGAATGTTCGTGACGATCGCAATGGCCATCGGTTTAGTAAGTACTGAACCCGATGTTTTAAAAGAAGGATGGTTGCATATCAAACTGCTGTTTGTGGCTATTTTAATTGGCTATCATCATTACTGCGCTCGGCTGATGAAGAAATTAGCAGTAGATGAGTGTCGCTGGAGTGGTCAGCAATTACGGGCTTTAAATGAAGCGCCTACAGTTATGTTAGTAGCGATCGTCTTGCTGGCTGTGTTTAAAAATAATCTACCTACAGATATTGCTGCTTGGGCTATTTTCGCCATGATTATTTTGATGGCAGTCACTATTCAACTTTACGCCAAAAAACGCAGGCTGGATAAAGAGAAATTGACGGCACAAATAGGACAACCCCAAGAACAAAGTTAGACAAAGTAAGGTAGCACAAATCTGCTACCTTATTAAAGGTTGCATCACAACAATAAATGCTACCAATTAACCATTACCTCATCCTGGAAACTTTTACAGTAAATCATCCCCAGGAATTACGGTAGTGTAGAAAACATATTTGCGATTAGCGACATAACGACGGTCTTGTTTAATAATTGCCATAAACTCTCTATGTCCCTCACGGGTACGCCCCACTAAACAACCCGCGCTAGCAAGGCGAATATCATTCCGAGGGAAATCAAAGCCGTAGTGTTGATTAACGTAAAAATTATCACCTGTATCAAGTTTGTCGCCAGTCCGTTTAAAATCTCTGTTGAAATCTCTACAAACTGTTATATCTCCAACTTGCACTAACGCTTCGTGAGGCTCTGCGGTGCCGTGGGTGCCAACAGCCCAAGCTTTGTATTGTCCAAACTGAATCCTAGCTGCTCCTTTGGGGTTCATCGGATTATAAGTGTAGTACCTCCCTGGTTCTGTAGTTGCTTCCCAGTGATCTACGATTTTGGGAACACCATTTACTACTTCAATAACAATGCGGCGATCGTTAAATTGATTGGGTGTATCACTGTTTAGAGTCCAGTCTGCATCTACGCCCTCTACATAAACAATGTTGTATTCTTTGGGATTGGTAAATACCTGATAATCTTTGGCAAGCATATATTTCACAATCTTACTAGCGATATCATTGCCTAGTTTTAAGGGGGGTTTAGGAAGATCGTCTATTTTGGTTTCAATCAGTTTTTTGGCTGTGACTGCTCCTAAAAAGCCACTCTCTTCAGTTTTTGTTAATTCTTGAAATTTTTTGAGAGCTATCACAGAAACAGGGCCAAATTTACCATCGGCTGGAGGTTCTAGCAAACCTAAGCCGATTAACAATACCTGAATCTGACGAGCCAAGTCTTCATCTTCTGCGATCGCATCAAACGACCATTTCTCATCTTTTCCCAAGAAATCTTGTAGTTTCATTATGCACCTGCTTTCATTTACTGAGTTCTAAGTATAAACATCATTTTAAAAATTGATGTCGTCTAAAACTATACTCTAACGCAAAATATGATGTCATCTGGAGCCTGCGATACGACGATGCACATTGTCTGAATTCAATACTTCATACAGGCTACATTATTAATTAGCTCAATTTCTCTGCTGCGCGTCCAAGCAGCAACTCGTTGTCAGGCATCGCCTCTGTAAAACCCCAAATGACTAACGAAGAACTGCTGCAAATTATTGAACAAGCTGCTAGAGACAAGGTGACAGAATTAGACCTTTCTGGCAAAGGTTTAACAACGCTGCCAGAGGAAATTGGACAACTGACCAATCTGCGATCGCTCGACCTCGGCTGGAATCAACTGAGCAGTCTACCAGCAGAAATCGGACAACTCACTAACCTACAAATGCTCAACCTCCCCAGTAATCAACTGAGCAGTCTGCCAAAGGAAATTATCCAACTCAC
>NZ_JAVRCI010000150.1:0-6209 GCF_034530835.1 Nostoc sp. DedQUE12b
CATATTTTGGGATTGGAATATTTATTAAAAGGTGGCGATAGCGAAGTTTTTAATTTGAGCAATGGCAGCGGTTTCTCCGTCAGAGAAGTCATAGCCGCAGTCGAAGAGGTGACAGGAACTTCGATACCAGTAGAAGAACGCGATCGCCGTCCTGGCGATCCCCCAGTTCTCATTGGCACCAGCGATAAAGCCAGAACAGTCTTAGGCTGGCAACCTCAGTATCCATCCATCAAAGATATTGTTGCTGACGCGTGGCAGTGGCACCAGAAGCGACATCATTCGACTTGATGGCATTGAGCCGAGATGCGCGACGTGAAAGTTGTGCATCTCAGCTCAATGCCTTAGCGACTTACTTGATAGCTTTATTGAGAGTGGAGTCTAGATGGAACCAACAACAGAACAGTTGAGAGCGTTTTACAGTAGATGTGTGAGAGCAAGTAATATGTTTCAGCCTATCAACGTGGTGCGACTGGACGAAAGAACAAAGCGCATATACGTTTTAATTCGAGACACAATACAAATAGAGATATATCCAAATGGTGAGCTTGATTTCCATGACTAAACCTGATTATCAAGCCATGTCAGATAATGAATTAAGAGATTGGGTTAGATATCATCCACAGGACACCGAAGCATTCCATATTTTAATGGACAGGTTAGACCAACGACCAAAAGTCATCACTCGCACTGATGAGGAATTTGAAATCGAGTTACAACGGCGTATTAGCCAAGCTAGTTGACAGTAAATTAAAAAAGTTCGACGGCTCATGTAGTAACCGCCTAACTCTGGTAAATATTGAAACCTCTAAGAGGTTTTACTACACAAAACCATCCCTCTCCGACTCAGAGAGGGACAGACTTGAACTTTAGTTCAAGGCAGGGGGAGGTTTATCGAACTAAGGTCTTATTTAGGAAACGCTATAACGACAAGATTTTATGTGAGAACACTCACTCGCTACCCCCTCTCATGCTTCGCAGTACGACAACTAAGATGCCGATAAATCCGAGAATTGGCAGTGCGATCGCCCAAGTTGGTAATTGTTGAGATTGACCTTCTACTAAATCACCATTGACATTTCGCAGATTTTGTGAATTTTGTGTAGACCCGCCTCCTGCCACAGTCACTTCAAATTTGAATTCAAAGGGTTTGAATCTTGCCCCAGAAACAGGTTTTCCATTTAGTTGCAACTCATAAAGACCTGGTTTGGGAAAAACAACTTCTGCACCTGGGATACCTTGATAACGTTCGGCTGACACTGGTTGTAACTGTGGTTCTAAAAGTGGTGGCTCTCCGGCTGCATAAGGTTCGGCATAAACAGCCAACTCACAATTACACTGTGACAGAGGAATCACCTTTCCACCTCTGCGGGTAAGTGCAAACCAGGCTTGGCTTGGTTCTCCTGCACGGGGATTATCATTTGGTTCAATGTGGAGAGTACCCCCAACATCTGAGCTTACTTCTACCTTATGAGCAAAAGCAGGGTAAAGATTAGTTATTGATATAACTAAGCAACTCAGGAATAATAAATACTTTATTGTTCCTTGATTTTTCTTGAAAATGCCTTTGAGTGGGTGACACCTCTGTTTTTGACTCGTTGAAACGGAGCCAGAAAATAAGGATGATTTACCGCGATTTGGTTGGGGGAACATAAAACTTTTCTACGGCTAACTTTGACCAGAAAAAGCGCGATCGCACTAGCAAGACACTGAGAGTAACAATTACCATCAGTACTGCCGCTAATTTATTTCCCCAAGTTGATTGCAAGGAACCCAGGTAATGGGAACCAATCAACACAGTATGAATGGCACTCAAGAGCAAGGCTGGCACACCCAATAGATGAATCTGTCGCCAACGCTTGCCCAAAGATTTTTGCAACGATTCCCAACTTGTAAAAGCGGCGGGGGACATTAATACCAATGCTACAGCACCCGCAGCCATCCCCCACTGAAATTCTGGCGGCAGAAAAGAAAAGGCGGCAAAATTCCATTGCAATGAATGTTCTATCATGTGGACGGTGTGAACCACAGAAAGCACAAAAGATCCCACACCCAAGCCGCGACGGTAACGCAGTGGTGAAGCCCACAAGCCACTAATCGGACGGGCAATTAACGCCAAAATTAAGCAGATTAAGGCGGCGTGTCCGGTGTAATCTACCATTGTGTCACCAGTCCGCAGCAAGGTGATGACGCCAATAATGAGTGTTACCCAACCGCCTAACCGAAACAACTGACTGCGCCTGTCTTTACTTACCAAAGATGAGGAAACGCCTACGCCTAGCATCGTGGGTAAGGTTCCCAAGCCAAAAGCCAGCATAGTAGCTGTACTCATCCATAAATTACCAGTTTCAGCGGCTTTAATTTGGGCAGCATACAGGAAACCACAGGGCATTAAACCCCAAGTCATCCCCAAAAGCATTGGCGTCCACCATTTGGTTTTTAAGGAAAGTTTAACCATTCCGGTGCTGAGGCGATCGTGTAAACTACCTTGCAATAGGGGATGTAACACCGGAATTCGCGGTAGTAAATTGGGTTTTACTTGTCCTAAGCCAAACCAAATCAACATCACGCCAGTCAGAATTGCCATCCAGCGCCGGAAGTCGCTGCCAACACCCGCTAGCTGTCCACCTTGCAGCAATACTGAACCTAGCGCCCCAATGCCAGCACCGACTAGAGCATAGCTCAACATCCGCCCCAGGTTTAGCAAAATATGAAATTTTAATTGCTGTTGCCAAGTATCGGGCTTTTCTAAGGTTGATGTCCGTCCCAAAGAGACTGTTTGTGGGCTTTTCGGCTGATGAGACAGGGAAAACGCCACTGTTAGAGGGCCACACATTCCAAAGCAGTGTCCAAAACTCCCCAGGAACCCCAGGATTGCGATCAGCAACAAATCTACCATAAAAAAAGTTCCGAGTTCTGAGTTATGAGTCCTGAGCGTCCGAATAAAGATTTTGAAGAAGTAATAAGAAATTTTTTCTTTTCTTCTCACTCAGTACTCAAAACTCCTCTAGTGCGGAACTGTAAGTGAAGTTGCGATCGCTGTCAAAAGACAAAGCGTCAAACTTGATATTTTCTCTAAGAAAGAAAGCCTGGGTGTAAAACTCCATACACACAAGCTTCTGAGAGCCACTGCTGCTCATCCTTCTTGCGCGGAACTGGCTTTTTTGCTTTTTGCATATACGATACATTTTATTAGCTAGAGAAGGTAGTAAAAATGACATATAGAGAATTAAATGACAGAAACTATTTTGAAGTAAATGGTACCCATCTGGAAATTATGCTGCCCGATACAGTAGCATTAGCAATTCCAGAAAATAAATCTGGTGCTATTTCTACTGTAGAGCTAGTTATTCAGATTACAAACAACACATCGGAGCAATTTTCTATGAGCTTCGATGACACTTTCATTCCCGAACTTGTGAACTCAGACGGTCAAACATTACAGGGAATTATCGTTATCTATGAACAGGAACCCACAAATCAATCAAATATATCTCAGCAGCACAATTGGAGGTTTAAATTGAGATGCTTATTTTCCAAATTAGTTAACAGGCGAAAACATCCAATAAATGTCAATTCCTGGTTAATCCATCCTGGGAGTAAGAGCGTTTCTCATTTAAATGGAAGGCTGTTTTGGCAAAATGACTTACTGATTCTAGAATTATCTACTAAAGACTTTTCTTTAGACTTTGAATACTTTAGACCTAAAACTTATTACTCTTTTAATGGACTACAACCGGGAAATTATCAGCTTCGATTTATTTATTTCAACAAATTTAGTAGTAGTTACAACAATGAATTAGACGCTATAGAAGTCACAAAATTACCACAAATAGCATCAAGTCATCCAACAGCAGCCTTCGTTAATTTTCGCTTGGTTCAACCTGTGGAACCTAAAAGTAGTGCTGTAGAAGTGGATGGTATACGTTTTGAAATCTTAATGCCGGAAAAAATATTGAGATTGCCAGAAAAAAAGCGTGATATTAAGACTCGTATGGAGTTAGGCATTTGCATTACTAATAATACGCCCACGCCAGTCCGCTTTAGCTTTTTTGCCACTATAATTCCCCAACTTGTGGGAGCAGATGGTCAACTACATTTCCAAGGGTATTATCGACGTGGTACTAAAAGACGATTAGAATCAGATTTTCCATTAGTTATGCCAGGAGAAAATATTACCTTTTTTCCATACTCCTTATTATATTGGCAAAAGCGCAACCAGTTTATTCTTCGCATCGAAGCTGGAGATGGAGGTTATTATATTTTTAAAGCTCTTAAAGCGGGTGTCTATCAAATTCAGTTTACTTATAATAACAAAGAAGCAATAGCAGAGGTATATCACCGAAAAACTATGAATACTAATTTAATAGAAGGTATTTGGATGGGGATAATATCTACACCTCAAGTAGAGTTTCGCTTAGATAGGTAAAGAGACTGACGATCGGTCTGGATATGTTTGCAAATAATCGCGTATCCAAATACAAGCAGAGTGTAGTTATTACAATGATCAAAAATTTTTTCCAAGAGAAATCGCCACTATTTGCTAACTTTAGATACAGTTTTTTGCTAAGATACCTTAAGCAGTAGGCTGGGATCAATTAATTTTACTGCTAATAAACCGTAAAAAAATAATACGAAATAATCTTTTTTGAGATATTTTATGTTTTTATTTCCTAATAATTACCACTAGCGATCGCTACATTGATAATGTTGTACCGAAAGCCAATTAACATACAAAAATTCATCCAAAAACAAAGTTATTTGCATATAGGGGTTTTCCTGGCAACTCTCTTGAGCATTATATTGTTCAGTTGGGTAGTACTCTCGCAGCAACCAGTTACCCTCAATCTGTTAATGACTGCTCCTGATGCCCAACCTTGGAGGCAGGGTTTAATTAGAGACTTCGAGGCTGAGAACCCAGGTATTCGCATTAACCTAGTTGAAGGGCCGAATGCCACAAATTTGCTCGAAGACCTGTATACCTCATCTTTTATCTTGGGTGAATCTCCTTATGACCTGATCAATATGGATGTGATCTGGACATCCAAGTTTGCTGCTGCTGGATGGTTGCTACCTTTAGGCGATCGCATTTCTAAAGAGGAGTTGGCAGCATTTTCACCCCAGGATGTAGAAGGCGGACGTTATCAAAACCAGCTGTACCGCATTCCAGTGCGTTCCGACGTGGGAATGCTCTACTACCGAGAAGATTTAATCAAACAAGCAGGATTGAAACCACCAGAAACCTTTGATGATTTGATCCGAATTTCCCAAGTCTTGCAGAAAAAAAAGCAGGTGAATTGGGGCTATGTTTGGCAAGGTCGCCAATATGAAGGACTTGTGGCGATGTTTGCAGAAATCCTCGATGGCTTTGGTGGCTTCTGGGTTAAACCCGACACCCTTGAAGTTGGGCTAGATCGACCAGAAACATTACAAGCCATTGAGTTTCTGCGTAGTACTATCAGGGAAGGCGTTTCTCCTCCTGGAGTCACAACCTATCAAGAAGAAGACACCCGCCGTTTGTTTCAAAGTGGTCAAGTAGCGTTTTTACGTAGTTGGCCCTATGCGTGGCCTTTAGCCCAAGCAGAAAATTCACCAATCCGGGGCAAAATTGCGATTAAACCGATGGTTCATGCTCCTGGAAAGACAGGAGGGGCAAGTCTTGGGGGCTGGGGTTTAGGAATTGCGAAATCTTCTCAACATCCTGAAGAGGCTTGGAAAGCAATTCAGTATTTTACCAGTCGAGAAGCACAGCGCCGATTCATTTTTAGTGCAGGTTATGTACCCAGTCGCCGGGAACTGTTTACAGACCCAGGGATTGTTGCTAAATACCCCCACTATCCGCAGTTATTGCAGGTTGTAGACAATGCAGTTTTACGTCCACCGATCGCGCAATATGCTCAAACATCAGATATTTTACAGCGTTATCTCAGTGCCGCGTTATCCGGTCGAATGAATCCTGAACGAGCAATGCAAGCTGCTGCTGCGGAAACGCGGCGATTGCTGGCGGCAGGGGGGCAGGGGAGCAGAGGGGCAGGGGAAAAGGTTAAAGGTTAAAGGGAAAAGGAATAAATTTAATCTTTCCCCTTTTCCCCTTACCTCTTTCCCTTTCTCCATTCCCAATGCCCAATGACCAATGACAAATGACAAATGACCAATGACAAATGACAAATGACAAATGACAAATGACAAATGACAAATGACAAATGACAAAT
>NZ_JAVRCI010000151.1:0-6163 GCF_034530835.1 Nostoc sp. DedQUE12b
GTTCACTGCCAACATTTTCCTTACAAGCTAAAGCCGAACGCCCATTAATTCGCATAGCACAGCTACCACAAATAGTATTGCGACAATTTTTGCGAAACGCCAAAGTTCCATCTTGCTCCCACTTAATATGATTGAGGCAATCCAAGATTGTATTACCTGCTTCGGCTTCCACAAGGTAGGTTTGCACAACAGGGGAGGAATTTTGTTGCTGTCGAATGACCTTAAAAATAACTTCCATAACTACTAACCAAAATTTTAAAATTGTTTCACCAGCCTCAACAATCATGAGTTAAAGCAGGTACTTGCGAAGTGAGTTATACTTTTTCGCCCCTAATTCAAACCCTGGTGTTAACAGGCTGACGATTAAAGGGCGACTGATTCTAGTTTAAGGATAACCATTAAAATTTTACTTGTAGTAAGGTTGTAGGCAAGATTTTTGTCAAATTCTGAGTTAAAAAGCCAAAAATGTAATCACAGCTTTGCATTGAATTGACCTGTTTAGGAATGTAAAGGAAAGAGGGTTTGCTTAAAAAGTAACTTAAGTTGATCTTTGACCTAGCGATCGTATCCAAATGAAATACATATGAAGTTAGCAACATGTCTTGATGTCAACTTGAGTCAAGCAGTCCTGACAGTAAAATTCCGCCTTCGCTACCACTTGAGAGAATTTTTTGATTATATAGAAGTGTGAAAGCCCATGTTTAATATATAGTAGTGGCAATCAAGCACTAGGCAGATGTTAAGAGATTTCTTCTTCCTATAGACAGACGTGCAAAATCCTCTGACCGTTTTTGACCTGAAGATAATAAACCGAAGAAAAAACCTCACCACTTTCAAAGAAAAGTTAGAGCACCGCGAAACGCGGATGTGCGAGACTTTTCGCTTTTTGGCTTGCTCTCAATCAAGAAAATATGGGATTGAACTCATTGGTCAAAACTGCTCGGATCAATTATATAAATTTTTATAAAAGCCAGATAGCAATGCTCACGCTTGCAATAAAGGGTTAAGAAAATCGTCACTGCTTTTTTCAACTTTCAAGTCCAGGAATTTAAATAAAAATTTACCAGCAACTTTAATTCAAAATTAAACAACTATTTTGCTATTATTAGTCCATGCTAGTATTTAATATAAAATTACGAAGTAGCAAAACCAGAATCAATAGCCGTATCAGCGCGGTTACTACTGCTTTGTTAATTCGTAATGTAGAGACAAGAAAATTCGCGTCTCTACTGGTGGGACAAAAGGGTGTATGCCCGTAGGACTCTATTGAAATACTATGCTGTCCTAAGCTTGAAAGGACGAGTAGAGAAAACTCTACTTGCGCTTTAGCAAGAAAGGCAAGCACTGAAAGTGAAAAACCTGCAATTTTTTGGGTCTACGATTTATTTGCAGTAGAACCTAACCCCATTTGTAAAGGTGGCTGAAAGTTACACCGCTACAGTAGCGCCAAAGAAGAAAATAGTTTTCTTTCTGATGGCGAATAATGGTTAAAAGTGCCGTAATATCACCAAAATTAATGTCTGTGGCAACTATGGCCTCTAATTGGTTGTGGACAACCATATATAGAAGTGCCTTTGGCTCCTATCGGCAGGAATTCACCCGTTACACTAGGGTCTTCAGTAGCTCTATGCAAATGCTAAAAAATCAAATGCTGGCATGAGACTACATTGTTTATCAGTTTGGAGAGAGTAAGGAAAATTTGAGCATAATGACTGAAACTGCAACCGCGCCATTAACTGGAAAAGCCCTACTTGCTAAAGTAAAAGAACTTTCCACATTACCACGCCGAGAAAGAGCTAAACAGTGTGGCTATTACACTGTTACTAAGAATAATCAAGTTCGTGTGAATCTCACCGATTTTTATGACGCTTTGCTATCTGCTAGGGGAATTCCTCTAAGTCCAGAAGCACCTAAAGATGGTCGTGGTCGTGAACCGACATATCGGGTTAGTGTCCATCAAAATGGTCAGATTGTAATTGGTGCTACATATACCAAAGCAATGGGCTTGAAGGCTGGAGATGAGTTTGAAATTAGGCTGGGATACAAACATATTCACCTGATTCAACTAGGTGAAAGCGATAAAAAACTAACCTCACAAGATATAGATTCTGACGAATCAGACGAAGATTTGGAAGACGAAGAGTAAATTTGCTGATGGTAAGGATAAGTTTCAGGTGATGATAACTTGTCCTTACCCTGACAGCAAACTGGTAGCTAAGTAAAAAATACGATAAGACCCCTTGCAGAAGTCACCAAATTTAGTAGAGTCTTGATTAATCAGCAAGAAATCTATAATGCAAGAAGTCTATCGTGTTTTTTTGTTTATTTTGATAACTTTCTTTGAGTCTTCGGTCAACGTCTTACTGGCGTTTATAGAAAATGCACCGCCACTAGTTACAGTGACGGCATTTTTTGTTTGCTGGATAGTTTGCTGGTTGCCAGTAGCAACAGTATCAGCAATATTGCTTAATTGGCAACCTCCTAAACCTTTACAGCCAGAGCAAAAAATGCCGTTATTGGTGTCACTTTACCTATTAGCTCCCCTGATCCTTTGGGGAGTTGTTTGGTTGACTAATAAATCTTTTTCAAATTACGGCTTTGTTGGCAATCTTTCAACTCTTGGTTTTTTAGCACTAGGTTTTAGTTTGGGAGTGCTGAGTCTAGCTATTGTATTTGGTGGGCAATTCGGATTAGGTTGGTGTTCTTTTGAAAAGTCTAATTTCAAGTTACTACTACCCATATTGCTACCGATTTTCTTGATAGCGTTATTAGTCGGTGGGATAGAAGAGTTAGTTTTTCGCGGTTTCCTGTTCACAGAATTAGCGCAGGATTACCCCGTTTGGGTAGCAGCAGCAATTTCTAGCTTGATTTTTGCCTTGTTACATCTGGTTTGGGAGCAACGCGAAACCGCACCCCAACTTCCTGGATTGTGGCTGATGGGAATGGTGTTGGTGTTAGCACGGTTTGCTACAAGTGGTAATTTGGGTTTAGCTTGGGGATTGCACGCGGGATGGGTATGGGCGATCGCTACCATAGATACAGCAGAACTAATTACTTACACTGGTATTGTCTCTAACTGGTTCACAGGTAAGAACAAAAAACCCTTAGCTGGCTTGGCGGGAATTATTTGTGTATTGGGAACAGGAATAATTATCTGGTTATTCTCTAGGTATTTTAATTTTTCATAGAAGATTTACGTTAACGTAGTTTTAAAAGTGCTGAGTGAGATTCCTTACTCAGCACCGTGATTAATCTTTATGTAGTCTTACGGAACCTGCAACCTCAGATATATATAGTGCATTAGGTAAATCAGCGCACTATATATAACTTCACTCAAAACTACTCAGACCTTTTCATTCTGTCGATTTCTCGTTGTAATTCTTCAATTTGACGGCGTAAAATTTCTGTTTCATTTGCGGAAGATTCTGCTGCAACATTTACCGATCCGGAAGCGGGCGAGCGCTGATAATTTCCTCGGCGAATTTGCTGGTATTCTTCGGATACTGCCCACGACCGTAAGTAATGCAAGCGTTCAACAGGGAAAGGATGGCTCAACATCATACCCTGAGCGCCATTGTAGATTAAGAATTTATATATCTGATTCAGTCCATCTTCATCCAGTGCCTGATAATTTTCTGACTGCTTAATAAACTCTTGTAAACTACATTCATTGGCATATTTGTTACTACCACCAGAGAGTTTCATCATCGTTGACATCACAGGATTCAAGTCATCCATTACTAGTAGTGCAGCGCGATCTGACGATAACTCGGCTTTTCGCCGCCACTCAAAAAAGGCGTAAATCAAGCCTTGGGTGACAATATTACCGATGCCGAAGGTCAATTCTCCCAAGGCAGAAGCAGCACTCATCGCCCACATCGCCATTTGAATTAAAATAGTATGACCACATTTAATATGCCCCAGTTCATGGGCTAGCACCGTCCTCATCTCGGCTTCGTCTAGTAAGTCTAGTATCCCTGTATTTATGACTATGTAAGGATTCTCTTGCCCCAGCGCATAGCTATTTGCTTGGGGATTTTGCGAGACAAACAGTGTTGGTTCTGGGTAAATGTCCAAATCTCGGACGCATTCCCGAAACATCTGGTAAATAGTGGAATATTGACGCGGCCCGACTTGGATGCTGTTACCCATTAGATAGACTAATTGAGGGCGTTCGTAGATAAATTCCACAAATTTACGAGCGATTAAATCAAATCCTGGTAAATTTCGTAAAGCTTGCTCGGCTTGACGATCTAGTGGATGCCTAAAGGCTTCGCTAGATATTCCTGTGTAAGTTGGCATAATTATAGGGTATTGGGTGATTGGTCATTGGTCATTGTCACTTGTACTGAGTTTCAACTGCCTCAACTACCGCGTAGTAATTGCCGCAGCTTCTCCAAGAGTTGTATTGGTCATTAGTTTTAGATCAATGGCAAAGGACAAAGGACAAAGGACAAATGACAAATAACAAGATAATAGAAATGGGGCAATTGGAAGTAAAAGTCACTTTGTATGGAATTGAAAGCGTGTGATTGAGGCAGAAGTTCATTTGTCACTACATAACTTTTTGCGATCGCAAGCGGGGTTCCCTTCCTGGCCCCATCATTTGACGATGGCACGGTTGGTAGCACGCGCCTTGCGCTTGGGACGTAGCGCCCTAATTCAAGTAGGGGCAGTTAGTGGCTATCAAGGGCGGTATCGTACTAGTTTCGTAGCATCAGCCCTAATGTGGCATGGCCCTGTAATTATTGTTGCTCAAGAAACCGTGCAGCAACTTCTACTGCGGGTGGAAATTCCCCGGCTACAGCAGTGGCTACCAACCAATAAATCGATTAGGACAGGTGATGCTTGGCCTGATGCTGAGTTCCAAGGGCTACTCTTAACTTCCCCAGAAGCTTGGTTAAAAGGACAATTGGCTGGTAGCTCACGCTTCCCCCAAGGCATTCCCACAATTATTGATGGGGTAGACGATCTCGAAGATTGGATGCGTCATCAACTTACCCAAGAGATTCAACCCGATGATTGGGATCAACTCATGCTGGCTTGTCCCAATCAAGCTGAGGCAATTCGTGAAGCACGGATACAACTAACACACGAACTTTTTCAGCATCCTGTTAATCCATATCAGTGCTATCTAATTTCTCAGCCAGAAATAGAAATTTTGAGTCGCCTGTATTTGGCTTTAGATGGAGTAAACCTCCCAGATCAGTGGAAAAATTTCTGGCAACAATTTCAAACCCTTGATGAAAATCTGTCCCCCCCTGCTTCCCCTGCTCCCCCTCCTCTTTTCTGGGCAACTATTGCCCATAGACAAGGTTTATTTTCTTTGCACTACGCCCCAATGGAATTAGGGGAAATACTCTCGCCGATTTGGCAGCGACAACCAGTAGTTTTAATTGGCAGCGCTATCGAACCGGAAACTGAAGCTCCCCTTTTTCGCCAGCGCTTGGGTTTAGAAGATTTAACTTGCCTGAAGTTCTCTTCGGAGAGCCAAGCAGAAGCAATTCAACTGTATGTACCCTATAAGTTACCTCTACCCAACACACCAGAATTTCAAGCGGCATTTATTCACAAAGTCCGCACACTAGTTTGTCTAAGTGCGACAGCACCAGGGTTAACGGTTGTCTTGGTGGGAGATGTACCACTCAAATCTCAAGTGGCGGCAATTCTGGCTTCAGAGTTTGGTTCGCGGGTGCAAGTAGAAAAAACTTGTTTAGATGAAAATGGTATTTTGATTAGCGGTTGGGAATTTTGGCGAGAACATCAACGAGTCCTGCCAGCACCCCATCTGTTAATCATTGCGACTTTGCCCCTACCATCTTTAGAAAATCCTCTGGTAGCTGGTAGGGTAGCTCTTTATAAACGATCGCATCAAGATTGGTTCCGTTTATACTTGTTGCCATCTGCTTTAAATGAATTACAACGGGCGATCGCTCCAGTACGAGAAAGTCAAGGGATTGTGGCTTTGCTTGATAGTCGTGTAGTTAACCGCAGCTACGGCGCTCAAATTCTCGCAGCTTTAAGTCCACTGGCACGTATTAACTATCTCGATCCCAGCCTGTTTTCCCATACTGATGAGGAAAATTCCGCCTAAAATTCAGTTACCAGTGACGCCACTTGCTCTACTTGGGGAGACCCCAAGACCGCAGTGGCTCCCCAATGC
>NZ_JAVRCI010000152.1:0-4965 GCF_034530835.1 Nostoc sp. DedQUE12b
AGACTCATTAATGAAGCTCAAAGACTCATTAATGGAGTTCAAAGACTCATTAATGGAGTTCAAAGCCTCATTAACGGTAATGTGCTATCGGTAATTGTTTACTTACTTGCTGTAGTAAACTACATCTAAGTCAAAAGCTTGCATTCAATAGTTGATAGCGCTGTGAAAAAAATCCTGATTGTGTCAGCTAATCCCACAACCACAGACAAACTCCGCTTGGACGAGGAAGTAAGGGAGATTCAGGAAGGGTTACAACGCTCTCGCAGCCGAGATAAGTTTGAACTGATTACTAAATGGGCGGTGCGGCCTGACGATTTGCGGCGTGCGCTTTTAGATCATAATCCTCATATCATCCATTTTTCTGGACATGGTGGAGGAAATCAAGGTTTAGCCTTGGAAAATAATACAGGGGAAATGCAGCTGGTGAGTACGGAGTCACTAGCAAGGCTATTTAAGTTATTTAAAGACAAAATTGAGTGTGTATTATTAAATGCCTGCTATAGCGAGGTGCAAGCTGAGGCAATTTATCAAAATATTAACCGCGTAGTTGGGATGAATCGGGCAATTGGCGATCGCGCCGCAATTAAATTCGCGGTAGGCTTTTATGATGCACTGGGTGCTGATAGGTCTTATGAGGATGCTTATGAGTTTGGCTGTAGCGCTATTGATTTAGAAAGTATTCCAGAATCTTCTACTCCAGTGCTGAAAAGTCGGAACAATCCCCAAGGTGCTAACTCTACTAACGAAACGATTCCAGATACCGATATAAAACCAGCAGTCACCTTAGAAAATCCAGAAGGGCAGGTATCTTTAAACTCTGCTTTCTATGTCGAGCGATCGCTTATTGAGGTAGACTGTTATGAAACGATTCTTCAACCAGGGGCCTTAATTCGCATCAAAGCTCCCTGGCAGATGGGCAAAACTTCACTCATGTCACGGGTTCTCCACCATGCTAGTGAACATGGGTATCAGACAGCATGTGTGAATTTCCACTCAGCCGATGCAGAATTTCTCGGCAATTTAGATCAGTTTTTACAGTGGTTCTGTGCCAGCATTACTTATGAACTGAATCTACCAGATAAGTTAGGCGAGTATTGGAAGGGTGTTTTAGGTAGCAAGAATAAATGTACAAATTACTTTCAACGGTATTTATTACCTACGATTAATAGCCCCATAGCTTTGGGTTTGGATGAAGTCGATGAAGTCTTCAAGCATCCCATAATTGCGGCTGATTTTTTTGGATTGCTACGAGCTTGGCATGAGCGCTCAAAGAATGAGACAGTTTGGAAAAATCTACGGTTGGTGACTGCGCACTCTAAGGAAGTTTATATCCCACTCAATATAAATCAGTCGCCTTTTAATATAGGTTTACGAATTGAGTTGCCAGACTTAAATCAAATACAAGTACAAAACTTGGTACAACGTCACAGCCTCAATTGGTCTAACTCACAAATTGAAGAATTAATGGCGCTAGTGGGTGGTCATCCTTATTTAGTGCGGGTAGCGCTTTATGAAATTGCCCGTGGTAGGATGACCCTGGAAAATCTGCAAAAAATCGCTGCAACCGAGCAAGGCCCTTACAGTGACCATTTACGCCGCCATTGGCTGAATTTGCAAGAGGATACAGAATTGCTAGCTGCGGTTAAACAAGTGATGATGGCAAATCGCCCCATGAATATAGGCACAACTGAAGCGTTTAAACTCCGCAATATAGGGTTAGTTAAGTTTCAAGGCAATGAAGTAGTGCCACTGTGTAAATTGTATCGTCAATATTTTGGGCATCGCTTGGGGTTGAAAAATTAAGAAAGTACATTAGGAGTGCAATAAAACTTTTATCTGCAATTACCATTTAACAAAAAAGATTAACAATGGTTCAATTTATTCAAGGAAAAGATATAACCTTAGCCCAACTCATAGATCAATTTGGACTACAACGTGCAGACAATGAACAGTTTTTTTTAGAGTGGCAGCAAGATTTACCTGAGTTGAGTGACTTAGAAAAGCAATCTCTCAACGAAGTCAAGGCAGAATACTTGCATTTATCCCGCTACCAAATTCTAGAACCTGTAGTCAAAATGGTGGTGCTATCTCCACTATTGCGTCTAGCAGGTTTTTATCAGCCGCCTTTTTACATTGCATCGGAAGAAGAGGTAAGAATTTCTTCTGAAGACGAAGGCACAATTATTAGAGGACGTATTGATATTTTGGTGTTTCATCCTCTATTTTGGGTTCTCGTAATTGAGGCGAAACGAGCAGATTACTCCTTAGTGCCAGCAATTCCACAAGCATTGGCTTATATGTTGGCAGATGCAACTTCGGCTAAACCTGTTTTTGGGTTTATCACCAATGGTAGTGAATTTCAATTTATTAAGTTGACTAAACAGAGTACACCGAGATATGCCTTATCTTATACACTGTCGCTTAATCGTGGGGATGACTTATATACTGTCGTAAAAGTGTTAAAACATCTAGCTTGTTTAATTAGTAATTTGTAATTATGACCTCTCCCTGGTTTTACTACGCAAAACCGTCCCTCTCCGATTCGGAGAGGGACAGACTTGAACTAAAGTTCAAGGCAGGGAGAGGTTTGTTTAACTCGCGCTGAATTTTTAATTCTTTATGACTCAATACCAGTATCAAGTCGGTGGTAGTCTGCCTAAAAATGCCCTAACTTATGTTAGACGGCAAGCTGACCGTGACCTCTATGAAGGCTTGAAGGCTGGGGATTTTTGTTATGTACTCAATTCCCGGCAGATGGGGAAATCTAGCTTGCGGGTGCGGGTAATGCAGCAGTTGCAAACAGAGGGATTTGCTTGTGCTGTTGTTGATATTACAGCTATTGGGACGGCAGATATTACCCCAGAACAGTGGTATGCCGGGGTGATTGATACTCTGGTGGGAAGTTTGAATATTTATACAACTTTTGATTTAGATACTTGGTGGAATGATAACGGTTTGCTTTCACCAGTGCAGCGCTTGAGCAAGTTTATTGAAACAATATTACTTCAAACAATTACTGGAAAGATTGTTATTTTTATTGATGAAATTGATAGCATTCTGAGTCTTTCATTCAACTTGGATGACTTTTTTGCAGCTATTCGCGATTGCTACAACCGACGAGCAGACCATCCTGAATATAATCGCCTCACCTTTGCTTTGATTGGTGTGTCTACGCCTTCAGATTTGATTCAAGACAAACGCCGGACACCTTTTAATATTGGACAGGCAATTGATTTAACTGGCTTTCAACTCCGAGAGGCACAACCCTTGGCACAGGGATTGGCACAAGTGGGTGATTCTCAAGAGTTGATGCAGGCGGTGCTGGACTGGACGGGAGGACAGCCATTTTTGACGCAAAAAGTTTGTAAGTTACTGGTGCAGGGGGAACTGGAGACTAGAAATTGGGGACTAGAGGCTGGGGATTGGGTGGAAGAGTTGGTACGTCAGGGGATTATTGAGAATTGGGAAACGCAGGATGAGCCGGAGCATTTGAAGACGATTCGAGACAGAATTTTGCAGAGTGGGGAACAGAGGACTGGGCGATTGTTGGGGTTGTATCAGCAGATTTTGCAGCAGGGAGAGATAGCAACTGATGATAGTCCTGAACAAACGGAACTGCAGCTGACGGGTTTGGTGGTGAAGCGGGAGGGTAAGCTACGAATTTATAACCGGATTTATAGAGAGGTGTTTAAGCAGGAATGGTGCGAAAAGATTTTAGCAAACTTGCGCCCCTACTCCGATACATTTAATGCTTGGGTTGAGTCTGAACGTCAAGAGGAGTCGCGTTTGTTGCGGGGAAAAACTTTGCATGATGCTCAAGAATGGGCAGTAGGTAAAAGTTTGAGTGATTTGGATTATCAGTTTTTAGCTGCTAGCCAAGAGTTGGAAAAGTATGATGTGCAGAAAAGGCTGGAGGTAGAGGAACAGGCAAAGCAAGTTTTAGCAGAGGCGAACTACAAAGCTAATCAACGAATTCGCATTGGTTCTGTAGTGTTAGGACTGACTGTGCTGGGGGCAGTTGCATCATTAATATTTGCTCAATATCAATTGGGACAAGCACGAACAGCAAGAGCAAAAACAGATAATGCCCAAACGGAATTAAAAAACGCGAAGAGAGAAACTGAAGCAACCAAGCGAGATAACCAACGGATATCGACAAACAATAAAAAAATATCACACGACAATCAAAGGATATCGGAACAAGCTGCACAGGTAAAACGGAAGCTTAGTAACGCAACTTCAAAACTGAATGCCGCAAATGTCGAAGTGAATCAAGCACAGCAAAACCTGAAACTAGCCCAAAACAAAGTTGCAGCAGCTAGCGAAAAGGCTAGTCAAGCTGAAGGACAGGCAAATCAAGCAATTCAACAACGGCAAGAGGCACAACAGCAGCGTGAAAAAGCTTTTGTAGAATTAAATAGAGCAAGGCAAGAACAACAGCAGACGCGACAAGAATTACAAAAAGCTCAAATTGCTCTAAATGCGGCAGTCAATGCTCGTAAAACTTCTCTTGAGGAACTAAAAAAGGCAGATGCTGCAAAAATTGTTGCTTTAACGGCTACGCGATTGGAACAAGACGGAACAAATGCGCTGCGACAGTTTTATTCAAGGGAAATTGACGGACTGCTATTAGCCATGCGGGCTTCTAAAGAATTGAAAAGTCTGGTCAAGGACAAACAATTTTTAGCAGAATATCCCGCTTATAGCCCTTTGTTTAGTTTACAGACTATTCTGCTGAACATTCGTGAACAAAATCGCTTGGAAAGGCATAGTGCTGGGGTCAACAGCGTCGTCTTCAGCCCAGATGGCAAAACTTTAGCTTCCGCCAGTGCTGACAAAACGATCAAATTGTGGAATCGGGACACAGGCAAAGAAATTACCACCCTAAGAGGGCATAGCGATTGGGTCAACAGCGTCGTCTTCAGCCCGGATGGTAAAACTTTAGCTTCCGCCAGTTTTGACAAA
>NZ_JAVRCI010000153.1:0-4344 GCF_034530835.1 Nostoc sp. DedQUE12b
TGAATGGATGGAAGTGAGAGACGCAAACCCATCGAATTCCTGCTGGCCACTCGTTGTATAGCCATTCTCCCCAGTATTTAGGAGCAGAAAAACGCTCATCAAGAAATTGCTCGTATAATTCTGGTTGAACAACAACTCTAAAATCAATATCAGAGAATTCATCCGTTGTCCCTGATGCTATAGATCCTTGAACGAATAAAGCCTCAACACCTTTCTTCACTATAAAATAATCAACAACTTTTTTAAGTAAATGTTGACGTGCTAAATTTAACTCGTCTGCATTAAGTTTCATCCTTCATCCTCGTCAATTACTGCGCTGCGATCGAGTATTAGTAAGTTACGAAGTTGGTCTGTATCCAGTTCTGTCAACCATTCTTCACCAGCACCTACAACTTGTTCAGCTAGTTGTTTTTTACTTTCAATCATGTCATGAATTTTTTCTTCTAAAGTGCCTGTGCAAACAAATTTATGTACTTGCACATTCCGAGTTTGACCAATCCGAAATACTCTATCTGTGGCTTGATTTTCTACGGCTGGGTTCCACCATCTATCAAAGTGGAATACATGATTTGCTCGTGTTAAATTCAGTCCGACTCCACCCGCTTTCAGAGAAAGAATCATAATCGGTGGCCCTTGAGGATCGTGTTGGAAACGGTCAATCATTTCCTCACGTTGTTTTTTACTGGTGCTGCCATATAAAAAGAATATTTCTCGTCCAAGCTGTTTTTCTAAATAGGGTTTAAGTAATTTGCCCCACTCAGCAAATTGTGTGAAAATTAAAGCTCTATCACTTTCTGCTAAAACTTCTTCTAACATTTCTTCTAGGCGCAGAAGTTTGGCTGAATTATGTTGCTCTAATGTCGCTTCTTTCAAATATTGGGCTGGGTGATTGCAGATTTGTTTGAGTTTAATTAACAAAGCTAAAATCATTCCCCGACGTTGCAATCCTTCAGCAGATTCTATTTCTACTAAAGATTGTTCTACAATTTGTTGATAAAGTGCGGCTTGTTCGCCAGTCAGACCGCAAAATACGGTCATTTCTTGCTTATCTGGTAAGTCTTGAATGATGTCGCGATCGCTTTTCAATCGCCGCAGTATAAATGGTTGAACTAATGAACGTAACTGAGTCAAAGAAGCGGTATCACCATACTTTTCAATTGGCATGGCAAACCGACGCTGGAAAAATTGCTTATTGCCTAAATAGCCAGGATTGAGAAAATCCAAAATAGACCATAGTTCTTGCAGTCTATTTTCTACCGGTGTCCCCGTTAACGCAATACGAAATGTAGCTTCTAATTCCCGCACTGCTTTTGACTGCTTCGCCTCTGGGTTTTTCACATTCTGGGCTTCATCTAAAACAATTATCTGCCAAGATACACTTTGCAATGACTTGATATCTCGATGAAGTAATGAGTAACTGGTAACGATTAAATCGTGTTTTTTTACAGCTTCTAAAAATGCTTTTCCTTTTGGGCGTTTGTCACCGTGATATTGCAAAATTTTTAGGCTTGGTGCAAATTTATTGACTTCCCTTTGCCAGTTACCTAAAACCGAAGTTGGACAAACTAATAGTGTTGGATTTTCTAGTGTATACTGTTCTTTGAGATGTAGAAGAAAAGCGATAAACTGCACGGTTTTACCGAGTCCCATATCGTCTGCGAGACACGCGCCTAAGCCCCAACGTTCCAAGAAGGACAGCCAAGCAGCACCACGTTCTTGATAAGGTCGCAACTGTCCTTTAAAGGCTGCTGGTGTCGGCAAAGGTGCGATCGCTTGATTATTTGTTAATGCCCCAATCAACTCTTGCAATGCCCCAGATGCATCAAAACTGACCACTGGTAATTTTTCAATTACCTGAGTATCCCCTGTACTGAAACGCAAGGCATCTTCCAAGGAAAGTGCCATTTGGTCTTTGCGAGTGGTAAAAAATGTTTGGGCTGTTTTGATGTCCTGGGGGCGCAATTCCACCCACTCGCCGTTAATTTCTACTAGCGGACTATTTAAAGCCACAAGTTTATCAAACTCAGCTTTGGAAATAGTCTGTCCGCCAATTGCCAATTGCCATTGGAAATTTAGTAAACTCTGCAATCCTAAACGTCCCTGCTTTCCTTTTGGGGTTTCGGCAGTAATTTTCAAACCTAAACGATTTGCCCATCCTTCACGATTAGCTAAACTAGGAGGCAAAATTACTCCCAAACCACTGTCTTCCAACCTCCAAGCTACAGCTTTGATAAACTCATAAGCTTGCATGGGGGTGATCCGAGAAAATTGGGGATATTCGGTTTCAAAACTGGGTGCGATCGCTGGATATAATCGGGAAGCTACCCCCAAACCTCGCAAAAATGTTTCTTGTGGTTGGTCAATTGTCCGATTTTCATAAACCAATCTTTCAACTGGATTGTTCCAAATAGTTGCCGCATCCACTAAAAACTCTGGATCGTCAGCCGCTTGCAAAAAATACGCCAATGTCCAATCTGTTTCGCCAGATTCTGGAGAACGCAGTTGAAAACAGGTACGAAATAGACTTTTAAGAGTTAATTGGTATTGTAGCGGCATAGTCCAAGCCTTTAATGCCGCTTCCAGTCGTTCTACTTCATTTGCATCTGCATTGACTATATGAGATGCACTAGTTAAGGCTGGCAACCACTGTCGCACCCCAGACGGTAAAGATGCAGTCGCCTTAGCTTCAATTGAAGGTTGAGAACCCATCATTTCTCGCACTTGGGCATCTATCGTACTGTTGAGAAATCCCAAAAGTAATTCTTGAGGTTCTATGGGAAAGTCTACATAAAGTCGGGATTGGGAAAACTCCTCCGCAGTCCCCACTTCCTCTTGATAAGTGCGACAAACCAACGGTATATTTCCAGAAAATCTTTCTAGGCGGGTTCCATCTACAGCACTATCTAGAAGTACTCGCCATTTGGCAGAAAATGCACCAGCTAATTGTCGGTCAATTGTTGGTAAAAACTTACATCGGGAGATTAAATCTAAACTCCATCGGGCAACCTGCGACCAAAAGCGTAAATCTCCACCCAAAAAAGCATCTTCCCCTTTAGCAGCATTTAAGGGAATCGCGGCGAGAAATTTTACTGCTTCGCTGGCGTTGAGACAAAAACCTTCAACTCGCCACGGTTGCAAATATTGCGGAGAGTCTGCATTTTCCCCCAAGCTAGCAGAATGTGCAGGGAAAATCCCTGTTGTTCCTCGATCACTACCTTCTATATAAGTTGGTAGGGCAATGATTTGAGAGTGCGTTGGTAAACTGACCTCAGTGGCACTGGCGGCTTTGCGCGTTCGCCCAGTAGCAGCGATCGCTTTGCCCCCCGCAGGCATGGCAACTTCAGGTTTTTGAATGAAGTTGGTAATTGCCATGTTCTGGGAACGTAACCACTCACTCAACTCAACTGATGTCATTGCCAATGGATGTAGTGGGATATTTCCAGAACCATTAGGCTCGAAATTCACTCGTGGCGATCGCCAAGTTTCCCCCCAAATAAATAAACAACCATTTTGATTTTTTAGTAACCAATTACAGTGTAAAATCGCCATTTGCTAACTACTCAGATTTTCCCAAAACTCTAGAATTAAAATCACAATTATTCTATTTTTTGCATCTTCTCAAGAAGATTTATTGTCCAAATTTCTCATATAATAAATATTTCAGTAATTATTCCACAGAAACACTGTTAATAATGAATTTTCCCCTAATTAAAGTCTTAAAAAATGGGATGTTAGTGGAACTTGATTATATGCATCCTCAAGAACAAGAGGGTGTAAGAGCATTACTCAATGTTGTAATTATTGAAGGTAAAACTTATCCCCAAAAGCAACCTCTCTCTCCTACAGAATTTTCAGCTTACTGGTTAAGCAAGGATGCCTTTGTTGTCAGGACATCTGTTATAGATCCTACACACAAGCCAAAAGAAATATTAGGGGCGTTTTATTTAAAGCCAAACTTTCCCGGTCGGTGTAGCCATATTTGCAACGCTGGTTTTATTGTACAACCTGAGTTACGCGGTCAAGGTTTAGGACGGTTCATGCGAGAGGCTATGCTTTCGATCGCAGCAAACCTGGGCTACGAAGCAGTAATGTTTAATTTGGTCTTTGAGACTAATATACCTTCAATTACACTTTGGCAGTCGTTAGGATTTGAGATTATTGGGCGAATTCCGGGCGCGGCGAAGCTAGAGAATGGGCAGGTAGTAGACGCGCTAATCTTGTATCACACTTTGTGTTAAACGACTTGTTTATCTTTGTATGTACCACAAGTCAGCCATAAGGCATAAATGTTAGGATTGCCACAGAAAGAGAATAGCGAAAGAGAAGGAAAAAAAACTGAATGGC